>JAUNAE010000290.1:380-4901 GCA_030527765.1 Eubacteriales bacterium | reverse complement strand
CGGACGCAGGAGGAGAGACAATTCCGGATGCAGGAGGAGAAACCACAACCACTCCTACACCTGCTCCCACAACCGCTCCTGCAGAGACAATTGCTCTGAACTGGAGTGCTCCGGCACAGTTTACCTACGATGGCAAAGATCATGCAGCAGAGTATAAAGCCGCTGAGGCAGAAGGTCTGACCCTTTCCTATACAATTACAAAGGATGGTGCAGAAACCGGAGAAATCAAAGATGCCGGCACATATGTAATCACCGCAAATGTGACAGCCAACGAAAAGAATGCGACTGTTACAAATACCGTTTTCAGCGTTGTAGTAGAGAAAGCGGTTATTGCTCAGGTACAGTGGTCCGGACATGAGGGTCTGGTAGGAAAGTACAATGCTTCTGAAGATGATTTCGACAATCTGCCAAAACCAAAAGCAGCATTTACGTTCAATGGTAAAAAATATTCACTGGATGTCACCCTGTATGAAGGAGAAAAAGTTTCCAATAACTTTGACGTACCGGGTACTTATTCTGCCAAGGCAGCAATGCCGACAGATCTTGGAAAGAACTTTGATTTGAGTCCAAATGCAAATAAAGATCTTTCCTCCATCGAGATTGCAAAACCAACCGTCAACATTATCTGGACACTGGATGGCAAAGAAGTAAAGAACTTTGACGATCTGACCTACAATGGAAAAGAGCAGGTGATCGATGCCAAGACAAATATCGAAGGATTGAAGACGAATTTTGGTGCTATCCATGCAAAGAATTGCGAGGAGTTAAGCGGTCTTACTGTTACGGCTTCTATTGACACGAAGCAGAAAGCCTTCCTGAATGTGAAAAATGACACTCAGGATCTGGATATGAAGCCATATGAGATTGAACCGAAATGGGATAATCTGAGCACCGATTACACAGGAGAGAAAATTAAGCTGAATGAAGTTGCAAGTGCGACTTTTACTCCACTGGAAGAGGGAAGCGATGAAGTTGCCCTGAATATCCTTGAAACTACAGGCGAAGAGATCGGTACATATAGACTGTGGCTGGATCGACTTCCAAGAGAATATGACAGCAACTATACTTTCAAAGAGGGAACAACTACAGCAGACTTTGAAATTAAGGGAGTTGAAGTTGCTGTAAATTGGACCGGCAAGGACAGAGACTATAACGGTAAGAATTACAATAAAAAAGATGAGGAAGAATGGTCTGCTGAAGCAAAGACGGAAGCAGGCGTAGATATTGGACTGACATTCACTATTAAAGGTGTGGATGCAGCCGGCGTGGATATGACAGAGCCTGGAGAATATGTGATTAAGGCTGTCACAGATAACAAAAATGTGACTCTGACCAATGCGGAAAAAACAATTACCATCTCAAAGGCAGAAGTCGAACTGGAATGGCAAACCGAGACCACATACAATGGTGAAGAACAGTTTCCGGAAGTAAGCTTCACAGGTGTTGATGGCGAAACACATTACCTTGAGACTGAGGAGGCAGAAGGGGAGATTACTCCGGTAAACGTTGGAGCTTACAGAATCAAAGCAACCCTCAATGATGAGGATGAAGGACGCTACCAGATTCCTGAATTTGAAGATGAGAATGATTTTGAGATCAAACAGCTCGAAGTTGAGGTAATGCCGGTGTATGACCAGCTCAAACTGTATGGTCAGGACGATCCGGAAGAGTACGAGTATACGATTACAGAAATCGGTGGGGATATGGATGAGGAGGCAATTATTGCCGAACTTGCAGACGGAGATCCTGTTTTTGATAGAGATCATGCGGAAGATTTGACGATCTCCGGTAATGAGCCGGTAGGTTCCTATCCATATAAACTGCACAATGAGAATGGTGATTATGGAAACTTTAAACTGATTTATGAAGAGGATGAAGATAATCAGTTTGAAATCCAGGCACTTCCGATAATCATCGTTCCAGCCAGCGGACAGCAGAAAACCTACGGAGAAAAAGATCCGGAAGTGTATAACTATTCAGTAGAACATACGGTAGACAATGTGAACATTCCTGTAGAGGGCGAGAATAGTGTCAAAGAAGAGATCGGTAATCTGAAAGACATCTTGCTCAGAGAAGCGGGAGAAACACCGGGTACTTATAACTACGATCTGGCTGAAGAAGAAATTGAAAATTACAAGATCAGTCTGAAATCCTTTGATAGCGAGAGTGAGACTCCGGTATTTACCATTAATCCGGTTCAGTTCACTGAAATTCCGGGAAAAATCAATACTCGTGATTCAAAGTTCTCTGTGAAGACGAATATCAATGCAGAAAAAAGAGATGCAGACATTACAACAGATGTCGTAATCACAGTAAAAGAACTCCCGACTTCAGGAGAAGGCACAGGCGGAAAGATTACTGTAGATTCCAAGAAACTTAAGGATTATATCGCCAATGCTGCAGGAATTGATCTGTCAGGTGACAGTGTTAATGTAACAATTGCTATTAAAGAGAGATATCACTTGAAATCCGGAAAAACGACCTACAGCTGGTCCGGTGGACTTCCGGCAGGAACAAAACTTACAGTTGATATCGTAGACCGTAAAACCAAAAACAGTGTTGTAAAGGAAACTAAGGAAATTACCGTAGAAAAGGCGACTGTTGCAGCACCTGTATGGGCGAAACCTTCTATCCAGTCTACAGATCCTTCTAAGAGTGGGTATTATATTGTGAAACAGGGAGAATCTCTGCAGCTTGCCAATGCTTCCGGTGAGTATGTTCTGATTGCACAGGGACAGAAGAATACATTTGAGAAAAGTACCGCTATAACATATGATCACGGTGTTGGAGCTTCTGATCAGTCTCAGATTGGCCAGACCGTAACCGCAAATCTTGTTGATACATGGAACCTGGTGCCGCAGAGTGATGCGATGAACTTCTACGTAGACAATGGCGCTATTCAGATTCCGGCATCTGCTATCCAGTACAGCAATCGTGATGACAAGATGACAATTACTCTTCCGGAGTATGGAGCTATTACAAGTGTAACAATTCCGAACGGTACCGTTACAGTGGATGGTTCCGTAGGTACACAGCATACTTGTTCCGTATCCTTCTCTGGTACTAATCTGATTACTACAGGTTCAGCAATCAGTGTTACCTACAAGGATGAGGCCGGATATGAAACAACAAGTGGTGCAAGTGCAGCTCGTTCGACTGTCAATACACCAATTAATTTCAACATTCGTCCGAATGTGAACCCGAAAAACTATTTGAACATGGCCGGCGGATATGACAGCCTGCTTGTCAGTGGATCTGCATGCTCCTGCGAGCCGATCAAAGTTACTATTGCAGGAAATACACTGAATACGTTTGCAACACAGAATACGGTATGGAGCGATTCTACCGGCAACTTCGATGTTACCCTTCCGCTGGGAAGCATTCCGGATGGAGACTTCTCCATTACAGCAGAATATGTAGACGTTAATGGAACACCAATGACCATTAGCGCACTCTATGATTCTTATTGTGCATCACCTGCAATTACCTCTCCAATCTACGAGGCAATGTATCAGATGAACGGTCTTGTAGAGCCGAACAGTACGGTAATTGTGATTGTCAATGGAGATACGGATAACGTTTATACAGTAAATGTGGATCGCTTTGGACATTTCAGCATGGACTTCGATTCTGTGAATCAGGCACTGTTTGCAGGAGATTACTTCGATATTCAGGTTATAGATATTGCAGGAAATACATATATCCGTCATGTCGAGATTGAAGAACCGGGAGATCCATTTGAAGTATCCTCTAAGGTTCAGCCTCTTGGAAAATTCTTCTATTCTGCAGATGAGAAAGAAGATTCCACTGCTTACATGGTGACACCGGTAAGTACGGCAGACTTTACAGAAGATGAAAATACCATGGAGCTTCCACTTCTCTTCGGTGCAACCTTCGAAGTTGGTACTATGACTCTGACAAAGACAGAGCAGGGACTGACGGTTGCAAGTGAAATCGATGCGGATGTCATGGATGACAGTACAGTCACCAATGAGAAACTGTATGTATTCACTCAGAAACCAACCCTTGAGGATATCAAAAACCATACCAATGGTACAGAGTACAAGTATGGTGATGTGATTCCGATGGCAGAGGGGGCAACTCTTTGGATTCTGGATGAAAAAGACATGACCATTGATGAGATAGATGGAGCAATCGAAGATCTTGATGTATATGAATTCGATGCAACACCTGGTACTCTCTATGCGAAATTCCAGGAAGCATAAACCTTAACGAAGGAAAATACATAGCAAATGAAAGGAGAGTGCCACACATCATGTGTGGCATTCTCCGATATTGGGATATGAAGAAAAAATAATGCAGCTGCCTGCGATCCCTGCAGCTGTAAAATATTTACAAAAGACAGGAGAAACGAAAAATGTCAGTTAGTGGACTGCTTGATTTTTTTAAGAATAATTTAATTGTGATTGCTTCTATTCTTTTTATCGTAGTAGCAATGATTATTGTATTGGTTCTGGTTCTTACTCACCGAAAGAAAAAGAAAAAAGATGATTTTGATAA
>JAUNAE010000290.1:0-370 GCA_030527765.1 Eubacteriales bacterium | reverse complement strand
AGATTCCAAATAACCAGATTCCAAACGGCTTTGGATATCATGACAATTTTGGAATGGGCAATCAGCAGTTTGCACATCAGGAAACGCCGGGTGGTAATCAGGCGGTAAATAATACGCCGAATAATTTTGGCTCTTATGACCCTTTTGCAGGAGATCCAAATCCTTTTGCAGATGAGCCTGCTTCGTTTAATTATGGCCAGCAGAACAATAATTTCGGAGATTTCGGTTCCTTCGGACAGACATCGGAGAATCAGAACGGAATGAACCAGAACCCTGCAGATTCTTATTTTGGAAATTCAAATGAGAATCAGAATTCCGTAGATCCGTACTTCTGGAATCAGAATGAGAACCAGAATTCCGTAGATCCATA
>JAUNAE010000018.1 GCA_030527765.1 Eubacteriales bacterium | reverse complement strand
AACATAACTTTAAGCTTCTGGATGCAGCAGAATATGCAAAGAATGGAACTTTGCAAGAAAAAATAAATGAGATTTATGGGGGATGAGAGGAAAGCAAATATGGCAAGACCCAGAAAAGAAAGTGTTCCCATCTCGATAAAATTGGAAAAGAATATTAAAGAGAAACTGGAAGAATTTTGTTTAGACTCTGGTCAGACAAAAACAGCCGCTGTGGAGCGTGCTCTTGTGGCATATATAGACGATTATTACAAGAATCAGGCAAAAACAGAGGAAAGAAAATGACTTTTAGAAAGGAGCGATTACATGTCTGACATCAAATTTGAGATTGAGAAGCAGTGCGGAACAATTTCCGAAAGTGCGAAGGGATGGACAAAGGAACTCAACCTGATTTCCTGGAACGGAGGAAAGGCAAAATACGATATTCGTGACTGGGCTCCGGAACACGAGAAGATGGGGAAAGGAATCACTCTGACTGAGGATGAGGCGAAATCTCTCTACGAGTTGCTTGGCTCGATCCTGAAGTAAATTTTTAAAATCAGAGAATGGGAGAGGATAGCAGAATAGGCTAATCGTATCATTCTCTAAAACAATTGAGAGAGGACAAACAACATGCGAAAATTCAAATGTTATAAGTGCGGCAGCTCGATTACGTTTGAAGATGGCGTGACGCAGGTTACATGTGAATCTTGCGGAGCAGTGAATGCGCTGCCAAAGGAAAGAACGGAGAACGAAGCACAGGAAGAAATAACACCAGATGAAACTCAAGGGGAAACAAAAGAAGATAAACAGAATGGGGAATCAGCTACAACATCTCAGAATGTGAATGCGAATGTCACAGCTCTCCTTAAGAGAATTTATTTATTCCTGGAGGATAAAGAATGGGACTCTGCAGATTCGTATTGTGAGAAGGTATTAGATCTGGATCCGGAGAATAGCGAAGCCTACCTCGGAAAAGTATTAGCAGCATGGCATGTCTCGAAAAAAGAGGATTTAAAAAAGAGTACTCAATCGATCCATGACAATCCAAATTTTGAGAAAGCGTGTCGTTTTGCTTCCGAAGATCTTCGCAAAGAGCTAGAAGAAATCAATGCCGGTCTTGAAGAAAGACTTGGTGCGGAGAAGCAAAAAAGAGATTCCATTACGAAAAAAATGCTTGTTATTCTAAGCGCAGTGATCGGTGTGTGGGCACTTTTTGCAATTGTAATTCCGTTGGTGCGCTATAATATTGCCGGAAGATATATGGAAAAGAAAAACTATGAAAAAGCATATACCATATATAAGAAAATCGAAGGATTTTCGGACGCAAGGCAAAGGAAGAATGAAGCACAGTTTCTGTATGCAAAGGATCTGTTCTATCAGAAAGACTATATGAGATCCTACAAGATAGTCAGGGATTGCAATGCAGTGCCTTCCACAGAAAACATTGTTAATAAAAATACGCTATATTTCGGAAATTATGAAATAGACGATAACACGGAAAACGGAACGGAAGCGATTCCGTGGATTGTACAGAAAACAGTGAATAATAAAGCATTGCTGATCAGTAAATATGGAATAGAGTATTTACCTTTCAATGATGAAGAGACAGATGAAGCAGATATTGCATGGGAAGATTGCTCATTGCGAAACTGGCTGAATGAAACTTTTATCGAAACTGCATTCAAAGAAGAGGAGAGAGCCCGAATTATTAAGTCATCGGATGTTGAGCACGCAGAGGATGAGACTATAGTAGGTGAAGATGTAGAGGATCAAATCTTTTTGCTTAGTGCAAAAGAAGCGGAGTCTTTATATCAAGACGATGCATCAAGAGTTTGTATTCTGACACCATATGCAGATAACAAGAGTAAGGATCCTATAGTAAAACCTTGTTGGCTTCTAAGGTCGGACACCCGTAACCGCAACATTGATCAGGTTTCATACTGGGGTAAGATTTATCACTCATATGGAATAAATGATGACATGGTTATACGACCGGTGATGTGGGTCGATCTATCTTGATGTCGCTAATATTGGAGAAGCATCGATTCTTCATAAAGAAATAAAACCACACGGTCTTATAGATCGTGTGGTTTTACTTTGCTGCTGTATTATTTTTTCTTTCGCGCTTCCATCATCTTTGTGATTTGCTCGAAGCCTGGTTTAAAATAATCGTATTTACCGATTTCATCCAGTGAAGTGATCTCAAAGAGATATTCCGGAGATTTTGTATTTCCAAAATATGCTTCATATAAACCTCATGGTATCATTGGCTTGTGCAGTTTTTTTGTTTAAGTTCTGTTTGGAGCCAGCTACTGCAGAAAAATACAGGTATTTATCCAAACAAAAATAAATTCCGTAGTATATATAGAATTGTTTCGCAAGAGAATCGATGCGAAGATGTAAACTCCCGTAAACTGCAGTCAAAGATAAAAGATAAATCAAAAAATATACGCAAACAAAGAGATAGCGACAACTATTCCGGATCTTCTTTTCGATCTCTTCATTTCTATTCCGTCGTGGATATATAAATATTCCGCACGAACCACTCCAGATAAGTTAAATTCTATGTTTTTTCCGTTTTTCATTTCCGTCTCAAACCCTTGTTTTCCTTGAGTTTACGGGATTTTTCTGGTTTTAAGATCATACGAGCAGTAAATAAAAAGAAAATATACAAAATACGCACCTGGTAGTGCCAAAATAGTGTTGTTGGAATAAATAATAGGCAAAAAAATAGACCTCAAAGAAATAAAAAAGCTGCAAAGGTATGTTGGGGCGGTGTCGTGGGGGTTAAGAATCCCAATATAATGCGTAAAACATAGAAGAATAGAACATAAAATACCGCAATATAATGAGACTGTTGTAGCTATTTGGAGTGAAAATATAAATATAAAAGTCGCAATATAATGAGATGATGTGGGATTGCTTGGGGAAGAAAACAGATATAAAAAGTCGCAATTAAATGAGTAAAAAGAAAATAAAAAAGACGCAATATATTGGGACGGAAATGAGTGGGGACGAGAGAGTATATACGCAATATAATGCGCCAATAACAGAAGTAGATAATGACATAAGTACTCAATATAATGAGACGAATATAAAGGAGATGCGAAAAATAAGAGTCGTAATACAATGAGGTAATTAAAATGAGAAAAAGAGAAAAAACAACGCAATATAATGCGCCATAAAGGATGGTTGAAGAGAAAAAATAGAGTAAATCTCCTCAATATAATGAGTAAAAATATACAGAAATAAGGAGAAAAAATTACGCAATATGTTGTGAGAATGTGCTGTTTTCATTGAGAATCAATACATGGTGTGATATTATAAAGAAAATCACCAAATTATGAACGTGAAAACAGTGTAAATATTACAAAAATCTTATGATGGATTGGAAGTGATTAAAAAGCGATCGAAAATTATATTAATCATGTGCGACAAGTGAACTGCAATTGGGGTAGGGGGCACCATGAGCAAAGAAAAGAAAGAATCAAAAATCACGCAGGAACGGCGTGAAGAGGTTTTACGCGCTTTAGAGCGAGGACGGCAGTTCTCCGGAAAGAACTATCCGAAGGAAGTTGAAGAGGCAATTGTATACGCGTGCAATTGTGACGACGAGGAGCTCAAGGAAAAGGCAATTACATTTGTTCTGGTAACGAACGAAATGCTTTTTACTTTCTGGATCCGGGAATATGGTATTCGACTTTCAAAACGAGCTGTAAGTCATAAAGATGATGATGCTGAAAAAGATGCAAAAGCTGATGATGAAGAATCGATCGAAGCAAGCTTTCGAAAGGCATATAACATCGGCAAGATCAGTAAACCGGGCGGAAACATCGAGTATGAAGATTTTATCAGTGAAATCTACATCATGCTGGATAGTATGCTGCCGAAATGGAATCCATCACGTGGAAAGTTATCAACTCTCTTGAAGGGACCCTTCCACGAAGTCGTACAGCACGTACTCGCCGATAGCGGCTTGCCTTCATCAAAGTATGGCAATAAGCAAGAAAATGCGATCCGAAAAGCTGTTGCGACCTTAACGGCGCGTGGTGTGAAAGCACCGACAACCAAGCAAATACAGAGCGAGTTGCTTCGAACCGCTACGAGTAAGGCATTCATACCTTCTACTGATACAATCAAAAAAACGATTGAACTGGTAGCGCGGAAGGAAGAAATCGAAAATGAGAAGGCCGGAGCGACCGCTCCAGATCCATTGCAGAGTGTGATGAATCAAGACATGGCCATACAGATCGAGCGAGCTATTGATTCGTTACCTGGAATCTCAGCTGTAATCATGAGACAGTACTACAAAGCGATGAAGTCTGACGTGTATGACGATGGTCCGTCAAATACGGAGCTCATCAATATGGTGAAACAGCAGATTCCGGGAATAACGAAGGATCAGTTTGACAAAAGTTATAAAACAGCATGTTGTCATTTTCGACAGGCAATGAAGCGTCGTGCGATCTATGAAAAATCTGAGTTCAGAAATAATCGCGTGCATCGTAATTTCAGCTCGGATTACGCATGGAAAGGACTGCAGGAAGCAAGCGAGACAATTAAGAGCATCGGAACGGAGGAGTTCTTTTCATACGTCCGAAAAAAATACGCCGACGACCTTGAGCAGATGATGCAGGAAGAGCTGAATGGCGAAGAGTGATAGAACTGGATCCTTTGGATAGACTCCAAGGGGTCCAGTTTTCTTTATGCCCTTCACAAACAAGAATGAGGAGCATTGCGATAGGTGAGACAGCCCACAATGTTGAAAAAATAAGAAAATCCCTCTTCAAACCTACCAAATGGTAGGAATTCTAAACCCTTGCAGCTAGGCAAGGGTCTTTTTTTGCCTTTTTATACCATAAAAAGTGTTATTTGCGGCCTTTTTTGCCGAAACAAAAAAAATTTTCATCCATATTATAAATAGTGGGTTTGGTAAAAAAGACACACACATATTGTTATCTGGAGAAAAGAAATTAGAAAAAGGCTAGAGGGGCCAGTGAAGTATGGCAAAGCACAATCAAGTTTTTCTGTATGGCGTAATTAAAAAACGTCCCATGATCACGATTGATACAGAGGCAGAAAGACGATCTGCACAATGCTTGGTTACAGTCGTGAGAGGCAAAAGGAAGGTAGAAGATGTCTATGACGGAACACGGCGTAGAGAGCGGCTATTGGTTATGACAGACGTTCCAAAAATCGTGGACGAGATGAACACCTGGCAGGAAAATGACACGGTTGAGATTAAAGGCCTATTTGTAGGAAGACCGGCACCAAAGGGAACACATTGTCCGAAGTGCAATCAGATCTCCTCAGTACCAGGAGGCATTATGTTTGTCTATCCGGTCTATGCAAAGATGCAGAATCATAATGAATCATTCGAAGAAGCAATGAAGGCTCTCCAGGAGGAGCAGTCGGAGTTTTCAAACCTCGCATATATGGTTGGTACAGTTTGTACGGAACCGAAGAGTGTTCGTACAAAGCAGGGTCTGTTTGTAACGCGTTATCAGGTGGCAATCGGACGAAAACTCAGAATTCGTACAGATCCGCCGGAAATCAATACTGATTTTCCAATGATTAAGACATATGGAGAGCAGGCGGCGAATGATAAGAAGCGCCTTAAAAAAGGATCTGTCATTCTAATCGATGGTTTCCTTTCTGCTCATGAAGCTAAGGGAAGAAATAACTTCTGTGAGCATTGTGGTGAGGCACTCGAATGGAACGATTATGTCATGGATATTGTTCCATATGACATCGAGTACTTACAGGAAACAATAGAGCAGGAAGAAGAGGGTGTAGAGGATGGCCTGGACTAAAAGATATCGGAAATATGGGGTGGTCGCTCTGCTGTGTGGATCCATGGTCTTAAGCTCGCTAAATGCAGTCGCAGCCGTAGAACAGGATGCAACGTCTGAAATTGAAATACTGGAAGAAGAGATCGTCGACAACTCCGAACCGGATCTGACACAGCGGTATCCGTTTTACAACAATCCAAAGAAGCCTGCACCGATTGGAATCTGGTTGAAGGCATACCGGTTGGCATATGCAGATTCGAACGATCACGAAGTGTATTTCCGAGTGACGGAATTAGCTGATCCAGAAGACACCGTTCGTGATATCGATGCATTTAATGCTGCATCAAAAACAAGTTATATCGGTGAGCTGCTTGATCCGAATCTAACCTATAAAGAGATTCTGTACGATGTGTACTATCCGGAAGATTATCCGGTAGGATCTGAAGGTTATGTGGTAGATCCTACACTTGCCTTTTCGATTTCAAATCCGAATGGAGGAGGTTTTGTAACGGAACGAGGAATCTATGTCGGCCTTACCAAAGTAGAACCGATCACGATGGAAGATGCATCGCAGGGGCAGATTAAACCGGGAATGGTTTATCACGGCAAGGCTGTTTTTGCCATGTTGAATGATGGAACTGACTATGTTCTGCAATATGCCTGCAGACAGAGTGAGCCGGACGGAGAAGTCATTTATCAATATTCAAAATTGGAAGAATAGCCGAAGAGCAACATAGAAAGTGATGTTCTAAAAAATAATTTTCAAAACCCGGGATATCCATGTAGATTTCTCCCATCTTACTTATAAGAGGTAATTTAAAAAGCTGCTATAAGGCGGCGACTTATGAGTAAAGGTAGGGAGGTGATCATGTGCTTTATGATCGGATTCAGAGGATGATTGATTACTATCAATGCGGTGACGAAAATCAGAAGCTTGTTGCGGATGAGCTGTTGGTAAATGTCATAGCTGTAATCGATGCATATCGAATCACAAATTCGTTAAGTACATCCGATGTCTACAAGAGGGAATACTACATGGAAAGAGGAAAGAGGGCTCTTGAGAAGATTAATGAGTTATCCGGATCTTTCTATGCGGGTTACCTGTTTAACCCGACGATAATAAGAGACGACCACTATCTGCTTGAGAAAATTGCACCTCTACTGATGGAAGAGCAACTGTACTGGAGTCAGAAACCTATCGGTTGTTATGCGAAAGGGAGAAACTACAGACGATTTGCAGGCAGAAGAAATCATTTGGAAGCAAAAAAATGGAAGAAAAAAAGAAACGAGCAAATCCTTTGACATTGATTGTTCTGATTGTTGCACTTTCCATTCTGGCATATTCGGGATACCAGTTGTTTACGATCCTGGATAATTATCGAAGAACGGATCAGGAATACAATCACCTGAATAAGGACTATACGAAGAAGAAAGGAACCACAACTGCATTAACAGAGGATCCAGACGTATGGCCCAGATTTGAAGATGCCGAAGTACCGTTAGAAATCGACTGGGCATCCTTGAAGGCAATCAATCCGGACGTTGTCGGGTGGATTTATGTAGAAGCAGAAGAAGGTATATCGTATCCGATCTGTTGGAGAAAGGGAGACGATGACTACTATCTGCACAGGTCCTATGAAGGAAACTATCTGTATGCAGGTGCAATCTTCCTAGAAGGATTGAATATGCCGGATTTCGCGGATCCGATTTCTATCGTGTACGGACACAACATGAAGAACGGAAGCATGTTCGCATCACTCAAAAATCTGAAGGAACAGGAAACTTATCAAAAGAATCCTTACTTCTGGATTTTGACACCAAACGGAAATTACAGATATCACATTTATTCTGTTTTCCAGACGAGCCCATATTCTGAAGTTTATCAGCTGTTTGCAAAAAGGGGTTCTAAATTCCTCGCATGGGAGCAGGCGATGCAGAACGCATCAGAGGTAACGAATATTGTCCCGCTTTTTGAAGACGATTCGACTGTGATTTTAAGTACATGCGAATCGGACCATGAGCATCGCAATGTCGTTATTGGACGCTGCGTCAGCTCCGTACAGCCGACAAGAACAAATACCGATTACGTAAGTGTTGGCACAAAAGGAAATACAG
Organism: Eubacteriales bacterium; assembly: GCA_030527765.1. Next base: position 15,973 of record JAUNAE010000018.1, on the reverse strand, counting down.
AAACAGATTTGCTGGAGAGTGAAGCTGCAAAAGCAGTCCAGAATGAAAACGAAAAAACGACTACAGACGTTTTCGGCGAGAATGATCTCGGATTTTGATAAAGAAAAAAGAAAGGGGCGAGAAAGTGAAACGTAAAATTGCGATTGGAGTGATTCTTGCAGCTGTAATCTTAGGCGCAGGAACCTGGTTCACTTGCTTCCGCCCGATTGGGTTGGCGGTAACGCTGTCGGACGAAGTTGTTCGGCAGGGTGAGCTGATTGACGAGACTCACGTTACAGTAAAAAAGAAAGCATTATTAAGGACACTTTCAGAAATCAGTGATTATACGTTTCGCCAGGAACAGACGGAAACGACTTACGATGTCTATGTAACGGCTGATGGGCTTTCTGGCGAGCTTCACGGTGATTTGATGACGGGGACGCTGTCATCCTCCTACAACGTCTCCGTCAAAGAGGGGGACTATTTTGATAGTACCAAGTTATCATGCACCTTTTCATACGCAGACGGAACGCAGAAGGTCCCCAGTTACGTTGAGACGGATGCACCGGATATTTTTACAGAAGATACGACAATTCAGGTCACAACGGAATATGGTGTAACCTCTGTGCCGATTTATGTAGCAGCTGTGAATGGTCTTACACCCTCTTATGAGCAGGATCCGGTATATCAGGGTTCGGCATTCGATCAATCTAAAATACATTGCGATGTCTCATTTGCAGACGGAAGCCTGATAGAAGATACGGCACTCGTCGTATTGGACGCACCTTCTTATATCAATGAAGAGACAACAATCACCATCAGCACGGGCTATGGTGAAACCAGCTATACACTCACCCCGATCAAGGCGACTGGTATTCGATTTGAAGGAAAGAGCCAGTACTACGATGGAGATATATTTGCTCCGAGTAGCGTCGTGATTACCTATAGCGATGAAGAGAGTGTAAACGTATCCAGTGAGGAGATTGAGTGGGATGAAGCCTTACAGGAACCGCTGACAGAAGGCACGGAGGAAATTCATTTCACGTGGCATGACAAGGAGTATCGCACCACACTTACAGTGCAGGCAGGAACCAGTGCAACAGAAGCAGAGCAGAAAAATGAAGAGGAACAAAGTGCAGCAATTCGAAAATTAACGGATTCCAACACGTATATCACTGTTTCTCAAGTTGAAAATGCATTGCTTACGCATATCATACTCACGAATCCGCAATCACAGATAAAAGGTGATTTCGCAGGTGGCATTGGCTATGGATTTGCAGAGCCTATGTCTCAAGCTTCAGAACGAACAAGTTGGAAACTCGGAGTCAACGGAAGCGAGGATGGAATCACTCCGACTGTCATCATCCGACACGGGGAACTGCAGCAGACTGGAACGACGAATGGAAGTGAAATCTGCCTGACAATAGATGGAATGTTGTTTACACCTGATGCCGGAGCTTCCGGAGAGGATCTGCAGGCAATGGGTGTACAGGAAATCTGGTGGAGCCAGTCACCGTTACTTATGCAGACCGGATATAATCCTGAGAATCTTGGTGAAGAGAAGCACACCGGAACGATTCTGGCAATGGTAAAGTCCGGTGAGTATTATATTTTGTCTTTGCAGGAAGACGGAATGACAGATTCGGAAGTAATCAATCTTTTGACGAACCTGAATATCAGTTACGCAAGACAGATTGGTGCTCCGGATGAAACCGCACTCTATTTTGGCGTCGAGGATCTCCTCGGAACAGATCCGAATGTAAGCGACATGCTTTACATTGCGGCTGACGCAGGGTGAATCGAATGCAGATTACAGAAAAGATAAAGGAAAAAATAGAAAAAAGGTTATCTCTCTTATTGTGGGGAACGAGCCTGTTGCGGGTGTTGATCCATATATTCACTGTTCCGGACAATCCTTACTACAGAATGGGAAATGGCGAGACGCTTTGGTTTGTTTTTCTCGTCTGTAGTGCGGTATTCATGGTAACGGAGTTCGAATCAAGAACGGGATTGAAAAAGACAGAAGTTCTGGTTTTTGTAAAAAAGAATGCAGGCAAAGTACTCGAATGTGCAATGCCGCTTCTGGTCCAAGCATTTATCATTGCTTTTTTACGATGCGGCATCAACCTCTTGCTTTTCATTCCTTGTTTTACAGAAGAGCTGCTGTTTCTCTTGAGTTTCTTTAGTGCTGGTGTGATTGCGGCACAACTGCAGGAGCGCTTATGGGTTCGTTATATCTTGGTGGCGCTTATCGGATTACTTCCGAATTTGCTGCGGTTTGGAAGCGACACATACATCTGGATGATTTTGGAATATGCCTCCTTTATAGCGCTGCTAATCTGCAGTTCCATCGTAATTGGTCGGAGTAGGAAAGCATACAGTACGAATAAAAGCCAGATCCTTTTCGAGGCGATCAAAATTGCAGGAATCCCGCTCTTCGTATGCATCATGCTCTTATCATTTGCGCCAAAAGGAAAGACCTTTCGCGAAGTGACCGGTTACGTTGGATCTTTACAGGAACTAACAACAAATTTATACGGAGATGACAACACGGAACTTGAATCACTGTTGAAAAGCCGTTTTCGAAGACCCTTTATTCAAATGGGATCGGGCTTACCGGAAGAGAAATTTCTGATCCTGACAAGGAATGGAGCGACAGTTTCTGGAATCACACCTGTGATTGGAAGTGATGTGATTTATATCTCGAATGAAAAAACCGGGCTTACGGATGTATATGCTGTATCAAAGAGCGGGAAGGATGAATCGTGAAAAAAAACGTTATAGCTGTTGTTCTATGCGTAAGCTTACTCACCGGTTGCTCTGTTGCAGATGGCGCAGCAACGCTATTTTTGGGCGAGAGTATAAGCAAGTCAACTTATTCACGTACTGCAGGTGAAATCTGTTCAGAGTTGCTGGATCTGGATAACCGGATTGTTTCTGTTGAGATTAAGGAGAGCGAAGAGGCTTTCTTATTTATTCCTAAAACAAAGCAAAAAATCATAATCACAGCGAAACAATTGCCATCAGACGAGATGGAAAAATTGACAGAGAAGGTTCGCAATTCCGGCATAACAGGAATTGAATCCGATGCAGAAATTATGGTGAAGGGGGAGTGACATATGATTAATCATTTATTCGATCGTGTAGAGATCTATTGCGCGGAACACAAGGGCTTGCCAAAAGAACGATATGGACATTTAAAAATGATTCCCCTGGAAGCGCGAAACGGTGCACCAACGACTTACGTTTGTCCAATGTGTCTGCCATACAGTGAGAATAACAAGGACGGTTATGGCGTTTCGGAAATACCATGCAAAAACCAGGTGACGTTCCACGATCTGGTCGAACTTGTAGAAAAGCTGGGAGCGGAATTTGAACGAGCAAGATGGGCCGGCGCATTTCTGGACTATACGGGCTATGTGGTGAAATATCGGGGAATTGAAGCACGGGTGGCGACGTATAACCTGGATAAGATCCGACTGGATATTCGAAATACAAAAGAGCTTCCGAATGCAAAATAAGACGAGACATAACAAAAAAGGCTTACGGCTTTTTCAACGCAAATATACATACAAGCAGCTTCAACTTAAGGACTATGACGGCAAGCCTACAGCAGAGCAACCACAGGCGGAGTCATTGTCAGAAGAATATAGCAATGCCAGAACAGTTCAAGCAGTCGGAAAACATGACGGGGAAGAACCGATAAACGATCTGCACATGGAGGATCTGATAGAGATCCCGGCGCCGGTGACATCAGATACTAATGCGAATAAGCAAGAAGACGGAGCGATCAAATTAGTGTTATCAGGCGATGAATTAGAAGTAGCAGCCCGCGATGCGGAAATAAACCTTTTCGCAGAAAAGGAAAAAGATAACTTAAAAAAGACAGAGGATACATGGCAGCTCCCGGAGGATGCCTGGATCTGGGCAGTCCTGCTATTACTGGTTGTAGCGGTATGCATCCTATTGTCTGGTAGTTTTGGAGGATAAAAAATTGAGCAGTACAAAAGATTACAGAGCGCAGACAATCACAATTCGTCGAGATAACGGAAAGCTTTCAAAGACGTGGTTGATTGCTGCCGATATAGGCTATTCAGCGGTCAAAATTATGAGCCACGAGGTGGTAGCATCTTTCCCGAGCTACGCCTCCAGACTGGGGGAAGATCGTGGATCCTTTGGAACAATTCCAGACAGTCATATTGTCTATACAGACACAGCAACGGGCGAAAAATGGCTTGTTGGTCAGGCAGCCCAGGATCGTATTTCGGACAGAGATACTTCCGTGACAGAAAAAGCACTCTACGGACGTGAACGCTATGACGATCCTGCCTTCCGCGTCATTGTAGAGACGGGTCTGGCATTAGGAATGCCTGCTGCGGGTAAGGGAACAGCCGGTGACAAGGAGATTGTCATTCAGACAGGCTTCCCACCGGAATACCAGTCAGATGAAGAGGATTTATGTGCCGTATTTTCCGGACTGCACGATTTTTCAATAAAAATCGGTGAGCATGAGGAAGTACATTATCGGTTCCAGATTCTTCCGAAGAATGTGTATACGATGCCGCAACCAAAGGGAACTCTGTTCTCGGCTGTTGTCGATCGGAACGGCGTTTTGATTCCATCTATGAAGGATTGCCTGATGAAAAATATCATGGTATTCGACGGTGGCTTTGGTACGCTGGATCTTTTCCCGATTTGTGCCGGCCATCTGGAAGAATGCCAGACAAACGATCAGCTCGGAATGCGCAGAGTCTTAAAAGAAACAACCATGATGCTTAAGAAAGAGTACGGAATCGATATCTCCGTACCAGCACTTCATAAGTATCTGACAACAGGTAAAGCAAGATACCACAAAAAGAACGTCTCAAAAGATATTGAATTCGGTGACCTTCTCGAAGAAGCATCCAAGAAAGTCTGCAAGGAAGCGTTGCAGTGGATGAGCCAGGTTTACGAATTATACGAATATGAGTATTTGATTATCACTGGCGGAACCGGAGCTGCCTGGGAGGGTACGATTAGAGAAGAACTTTCGGAAATGTCTACTCTCAAGATCATCAACGGCAATTCTACTGACTCCCTTGGATTTGTATTCGCAAATGTACGCGGCTATTTCTTAAGCCGACTGATCACAATCAGGGGAGAAGAAAAGAAATCCTGAACACAAACAAGGAAAAAAGAGAAGTCAAAATAATGTGTGTTCATTCTATGCGTATGCATAGAATGGGCACGCAATAAAGGACAAGTTTATGATTAACAAAAATGAGATAAGAATCCGAATTTACAGGCAGTTCGATGGCGACCTTTTCAGCCTGTTAGAAATGGGATTTCCGGTTTCAAAAATGTTGGAGACGTGTTTCCACGAAAAAGCGAAAGGAAATCGAATCCAATATGTCATCAAAGAGGTTGGAGAGAGAACGCCGATCAAAAATAGCTATATCGAGATCAAGTTTTCCCTCCTGACAGAGGAAGCCGTACATCTGAAGCGACAGATCACGCGTCGTAACATTAACCAGTTCTGCAAATTGCTGCTTCGAAATTCTATCACGTTTATACCTTTGCATTTCCTGCTGCGCGAAAGCAAAGAGCGTCAGGAAGAATTGCTATTTCTCGAATCATCAATGCAGCCAGAGGTACGAGAGGTGTGTCCGAGAAAAGTTACTGAAACAGGAACAAAGAGAAAACGCGGGCGTCCGAGAAAATCGGAGAACCCTCCTGTATCAGAAGAAAAAGCAGAAGCTATTTCAGAAAAGGAGATCGAAGTCACTGATAAAGATCGTGACAACGCTTCAGAAGAAAAAGTGACAACATCTGGCATACAGGGAAGCCGAGTTAAGGCTGCAAAAGCCTGGAGGGTAAAACGAAAGAGGGGGTACTTAGGCTCTCAGGATGCTCTGGAAGAAAGCACGACACAATCCAGCTCTATTGAACCTGCGCAGGAAGAAAAAGCAGAGCTTGAAAAGGAACGAGAAGAGCAGATGCGGGCTTTCATGATGCAGTTTGGCGGCATCTGATGAAATAGATTTATCCATCACATAACAGACAGACAAACAAAGGAGGAGTGGACTATGGGATCTAATAAGAAGGTAACAGAATTTGACAAAGAGAACGAATACAAGACTTTAATTGCTCCGGAGATCAAGAAAATTAAAAAGCTTTGCGTAGAAAACGGAATCCCCTTCTTTTTCCAGGCTTGTTATAAGAGTGAGAAATCCGCAACTACTTACGCAAACGCAGGTAATCTGTGCGGATCAAATGAAATCGTTCTTCACGATGACAAATTCACAGAGCATTTAAAGGTAGAACTTGGATTTCAGACAGAAGTTCCTTCCCGTATGCCTATGATCATGATGGATATGGATATGGGAGTTGACTACGACGATACGGAAGAATGAAAAACCAAAGCAGATAGAACAGCTCATACAAATTGCTAAAGTACTAAAGGGAGAACAGCTTCCTTAATAACAAAAATATCCCACGGCGAACGCCGTGGGTTTTCTATTGTTAGGGCTCATAGAAAACAAATCAGCGGATCCCGCCGGATCCGCTGACTTGAACTATATTAATCATTGCAGTGCACTAAATGTTGGGGGCATCTAGGGGCACATCACGACTATATTATAACACATATGCTGTCAATATCAAATATATACAAGATCATTATTAATTTTAAGGATTGCTTGACGAAATTTTGTTAAGCAATCCTTTTCTTATGCATTAAGAAGCAGCTTGTTTTGGCCAAATAAGAAATAAAAAGCACGCCATGTCAGGCGCGACAGAGAAAAAATGGCGCTGAATGTCCCAAACATGACATTTTAGAGCAATATTCGCCCGAATTAGCCGAATTAAAAAAGATTTTTTTCCATATTACATATAGAGGGGTTTTTATAAAACACCATGGATAGCCATGGCCTCATGATATTGCAAACATTAAGAGGAAACAAGAAAGGCGTATGCGTCTGGAAAGGAGCAGCGAGCATTGACGCGGTTTAACAAAAAAAGCTCGCAACAACAATGGCAGAATACACAAAGGAAAGAGCAGTCACAGGAGAAAAACGTCCTACCGTCAACGAAGTCACTTTGAGGGGACGAGTGGTTGAGATGGGATTTAATAACATGGGTTTGCCGAGACTGAGAATTCTCGTGAGATCCAATACCCCGGCTAAGCCGGCCGCATTTGACGTCGTTTGCACAAAAGCAAGCGGAGATGTCCGGCCTCATGCTTATGTTATGGTTAAAGGATTTATCAGGTCTATTCCTAGAAAACGTGTGGAAGAAGGAGATAGAAGAACATATATCCAGTATGTTGAAGCAACAGAAATCAAACGAGTAAAAACGGAATTGGAGGAGCGATTTGGTGTCCCCGGCCGTTATACAAGTGCCAACTTCTTCATTTGCCACATCGAAGGTTATGTTGTAGAAGCCGTGAGAACGGGAAAGGAATGGGGCAATCTCGTTGTTAGAACAGATGGAGTCGGTACGGATAAGCGCCCGTGCTACATTCGATTAAATTATCACATCACAAGATACCTTCCGGACTTCGACTACGTCAGGGGACAGAGAGTTTGCATCTACGCCAGCATGCATTCGACAGAGCGCGTTGTGAATGGTTATGAGCGTCGTTTTGAGAATCTGGTCGTCGAAGATATTGCGAGGATTGATGAAAACGGAAAGCTCTATGACGGAAAGTCAGATCTCTACAGCGAAGAAGCGTTGGGAACACAGGAAGAGCAGGATACTGCGGAAGATTTCATGAAGGATGTAATGCGTTCGATCCGTACTCCGAAGATGCCTGTTGATGAAGGTGTAGAGAGTGATGACGATTACTACGACAACAACGAAGAAGAAGGAGGATTAATCTTCTAAAAAAATAAAAAAAGTTTGCCATGATTGGTCCCATTTTGAAAATTTCTCCCATCCTATATATAGAGAGAGTTTTAAGGAGGGATCACGATGGCAGATTATATTGCAGTTGATTGCGGAAAATTTAATACGAAGGTTTATTCCTACGATAGTAAGACGGGCGGCACAAATCATTTTCGCATGCGTACAAGAATGAGCGAGGGAACATTCGAAGACGACATGTTTGGACGAGGAACTATGATCGTGCAGGTTGATGATGGACCGGTCTACAAAATAGGTGGAGAAGCAAAGAACGAGCCGGATATGGAATCGTCAAAGAAGACGGAGATTCATCGTGTTTGTACGCTGGCAGCCATGGCAATGGCAGCAAAAGATAACGAATCCGATGAGGTTAACGCTGTGATCGGAATGCCGCTTCAGATGGCCTGGATTCCGGAAGAGCGCATTGCTTATAAGAACTTCATTTTCGGAGAGGAAGGAACAACACATACGATCCGAATGAAACCAACATCGTCCAGTCCGATCTTGACGGTCTCGCTGCGCTTCAATAAACGAGTTGTCTATCCTGAAGGAATCGGCGTCCTTTACGCATTCCCGGAAAAGATTAATGGCCCGACGGCAATTATAGATATTGGAAACCTGAATATCAATAATACTTACGCCGATGGTTTTACTCCGTTACCGGATGCCTGCTTCACCGATGAACTTGGTGGCAAGGGACTTATTATGGGACTTGCACAGGAGCTTTCTTCAGAACTTGGTATGCGATGTGACGACAATCTTGCGGCGAGCACACTGCTTCGTCCTTACCAGGAACGTTTTCTCCGTCCTAAGAACGGGAATAAGGAAATCCAGAAGCAGAGTATCGAAATCATTGATGGCTATCTGCTGGAACACGTAAAAGCCATTAAAAAGAAATGCGATACAAAACATTGGCCGTTGGATTTCATGGATGTGATTTGCGTAGGAGGAACATCAAGGCTGCTGCAGCGAGAGCTCAGAATGGTATTTGGTGAAAATCTGTTTATTCCGGAAGCTCCGGAGTTCGTTAATGCGCAGGGATTTTTGATGAAGCTTTGCGCTGACGCAGACATCGATCTTACGAAGGGAGCTGAAGCTCATGCTGGAAAATAACCTTCGACGGCAGACCAAAAATCTGGCGGAAGCCTATGCGGCACTGACAGAAAACGGCTTTATCTGCAGCATCGGGGACTTTCTTCTTCTGCGAAAAGAAGCAGCAAGAGAGCTTGCCGAAGCAACAACCGAGGAGGTTCTTCCGACACAGCCGGTAAAGCGTGCTGATGTACGGCGGGCAACTGTAAGTACAAAGAAAAAGCAGGTTGAGCAAAACAAAGTAAGAAAAAAAGAAGAAGTAAACCAGCTTGATAGAGATTTTGAAGGACTGGAACAAGAAGAAAGAAGCGAACAAATAAATGGGTTCGCCATCCTGAAGTCAATTAAGGATGAATGGAATTAGTCGCGCATAAGAGGAGACGGCAGAGGATCAGGCGCGGGATCCGGTAGCGATAATCGCGCACAGCTGCCGTAAATCGAATATGAGAAAAAATGTGAGAATGCTGACAAGTGTAGCGCTTTCGGCAATGGTGTTTCTTGGCACAGCACCGACGATCCCGGTGCTTGCTGCAGATTCTACAATCGAGGGTGATACGGAGCAGGATACGGTTGTAGAAGAGGACACGACACCGGCAGATCCGGCGGAAGACCCAACACCAATCCCTGAATCTGTTCCGACTGTGACGTTCCACGGAAACGGCGGTCTTTATTCTGATGGAACTGGCGATAGAACCGTAGAAATCGTAAATCCGTCAGTCGTAAGTAAATCTGTTCATAGCGAAAACTATGATGATGCAGGTCATCAGAACGGATTTGCCGGACAGATCAGCACCTCCGATGCAAAGAATGCCAATACGGATGGTAGCGGAAAGCTGCTTTATACGAGAATTCGGTTCTCTTATCAGGTCGGAAGAACACGCCATGTTTACCTGAAAGATAACGGATCTGTTGTGGCAGAACTTGATGGATTTACAGATCTGAAGGACTGGGCTTATGCAACAAATGGGGATCTTAGTGTAGAAGAGTCTCCGTATACCAATACCAATGATAATGCCAGTGGCGGCTACTTTGGCAATATTACATCTGTTTATGCTGAAAATGATGCTGCACAGTATGAAATTCCGAAACGAGACGGCTATGTATTCACAGGCTGGTTCACCGATGCAGCTACAACAAGCCTCTGGACTGGTTCAACGATTACAGAAGCATATGCAGGCTGGGGCCCGGAAGCAGATAAGGCCGATCCAGTAGTTGAAACATATGCCATATCCTATGGTTTCGTTTCCGGAACAGAAGGAATGGAACTGCCCTCAGAGGTAACCTCATTACTTCCGTCAGATACAGAGCAGTATGCTGCTGATTCCGTTGTGACGGCCATCAATCCGTCGCAGACAGAAGTCGATACAGCCGATGGAACCTGGACGTTTAACGGATATAACCAGGAATCTCTCACCGTTACAAATGACGACACACAGAATACATTTGTCGGAACCTGGGTGTTTACAAAAAAGGAAATAAAGGTAGCGTACTCATATTCATTTACCTCAGCTACAGAGGGAGAACTGCTGCCGACTGAAGTCACAAACCTTCTTCCGTCTGGCGGGGAAGCTGTTGTTGGAGAAACGGTAACTGCTGTAGACCCGACTCAAACAGCAGTCGAAACAGAAGATGGCACTTGGAAATTTAACGGCTACGAACAGGCTGCGATTGCAGTCGCAGAAGATGCAACACAGAACGTATTTGTCGGAACATGGAGCTTTGAAAAAAAGGTAGAGAGCACCCCCGACAGCGCTCCTGATAGCACCCCCGACAGCACTCCCGACAGTACTCCTGATAGCACCCCGGATAGTAAGCCGGACAGTACCCCAGATAGCAAGCCGGACGACACGGAGAAAAAGGTGACCATCACTTATCGATTTGTATCCGGAACAACAGACAAGAGCCTTCCGACTGCAGTTACAGATCTTCTTCCTGCATCGATTTCAGCCGAAAAAGGAACAACTGTTAAGGCAGTCAATCCTTCCAAAACAACAATAGCGGTAACCGGAGGAAGCTGGAAGTTTGCCGGATATGACAAATCGTCTTTAACAGCTGCAGAAGGCAGTTCTTTTACGGGTACCTGGAATTATACAGAGGATGCAAAAGTTGAAAGCATCTCTTACACAATTCGCCACTGCGTCATGTCAGTGGATGGATCCAAGTATTCGGTTAAAGAGAAGACAACGGGTACTGCTGACCTTAACTCCAGTATTTCGATCAGCCTGAAGAGCTATACAGGATTTACTGCGCCGACAACATCAACCATTACAGCGAAAAACGGTACCTACAACGTTTCTACGTCTGGTATTAAGACATCAAAGAGCACAGGAACATCTATGATGATTAATGTGCTTTATAAGCGTAATCAGTACAGCGTCAGCTACGGCAATGTAGCACATGTCAAGACAGATGATAGCTCAGCTGCAGGCAAGTATTATTACGGTGCCAAGATCAAGATCTCCGCTGTATGCGACAAGGGTTATGAATTCGTACAGTGGAGCAATGGATCTGTAAAGTCAGAGGACACATTTACTATTCCGGCATCAGATACGGTTCTGACACCAACAGCCAAAGCAAAGATTTACAAAATTACCTACGACTTTGATGGTGGTACAGCTGCTGCAGGAACACCGACTCAGTATACGGTAGAGAGCAGCAAGTTCTCACTCGTAACGCCGACAAAAGATGGTTGTACTTTCGCAGGTTGGACAGGGTCCAACGGTTCTACACCGCAGCTTACTGTCAGCATCGAAAAAGGAACAGCAAGCGACCTTTCCTTTAAAGCGCACTGGATCTATGGCAGCACACTTGCATCATTAACGCCTATTCCAACAATTGGTCCGGATGGAACAACAACGGCGGGAACAGTTGTTGATGAGAACGGCAATGTGGTTTCAAGTGCCGGCGAGATGAAGGATGTTCAGACCGGAGATCAAAGCCCGATCGGCCCCTACGCGGCTATGTTTGGTAGCGCAATGTTGCTTATGTTCCTTGTTTTAAAAAAACGGAAAAATGCATAAGGCATCTGTGAATCAATGTAATTAGAAACCGAGAAATCACGCTTGATATCTTAATATGTCAAAAGGGCAGGGTGTTCAATGCAGCACCCTGCTCATAATAAGAAGAGGAAAACATCATGGAAAGAGACGAGGCAATCTTCTTTTATGAAAATGCAGTGCTCAATAAGAGCAGTGTGAAAATAATAAACTTTAGCGATGATTCGAAAAAGGAATATGCGATCCATGTAATCCGTTATGCAATTGGAAGTCTTCTGAACTGGACTCCGGAAGAAGCGTATGAACATATCACATACGATTTGATCAAGATGCTGCGTCTGAACGAGCTGATTACGGATAAGTATATATACATTCCGAGAGATGTTGATCTGACACAAGATCCGGAATATCTCGTTTACCTTGCATTTAGTAATGAAGGAATATCGTTTGATTGGAAAAGACAAACGATGCGTGTCTATACGAGGATCATGAAACAAGAGATTGAGAATCTTCCTAAGAAATTTTTCAGAGGCGATACGGGAGAAGCAAAAGCATGCTTTTTGCTTCGATATGTTATTTCGCAGGAGTTTCCTGAGGCATCATCCGAAAAGCTTTACGAATTTTTCGGAACCCACAGCAAAGCACAAAAATTTTTAAAAGAACATCATCTCGAGGGTGTATTAGATACGAGTAACACTCTCTATATTACACCTTTAAATTATCTACATGCTACGCTTCCAGCTGATCGTAGATCAGAATTCTTATATCATTTTTGGGAAATGAAAGATGTTCTTGGACAAACGAAATAAGAAGTATCAGATCGTCTTCTTACAGTTCTTCCTGCTGTTCTTTGTTTGCTTCCAGAGTGGTTGTAGCTCTGTCTCAAACAGAGCAGTTAAAAAGAACGCGGAGCAGGCTCTCACTATTCTGTCAGGGATTGATCCGGCTAATCTGGATTATGAGATATCTGTTATTCAATCGACAGACATACTTTATAAGAAAGAAAACGCATTTCGAAACTATCGAAATACCATCTATGTCGCATCCGAAAATGATACAAGACGATATTTGGATGGGGCTTATGGAATTCTGTTTGAAGACAATGGTGGAAAAGTCAAACAGACCAACCACTATTATTGGTATCAACTGGAAATCTCGTTCGATGATGTAAGCCGTGAGGCGTTTCAAACGATGCTGGATGCACTAAAAGGAAAATCTTGGAACGAGTGTTCTATCGAAGACAGTGAAACTGCGGAAGGAGAAACGGTTAAAACGGTTACGCTCAACTGGAAGACGAGCGTACAGGATACGACTGGAGCAGAGCCGCTTAGTGAATCCGTAGCTAGTACATTAAGTGATACGGGAACAGATGAGAGCATCGTTGAGCAGAGTATAACTTACGACGATAATGGAGATTTTGTTTATGACGAAGTCGAACATGTAGATCCGTTAAAGAATATGCAGCTTGCTGCTGTAGCATTTGTGATTTCAGAAAAAGAGCATGCTTGCGGAGCCTTTCAAATCTCATACGTAGGCGACAATGGGAAGCAGGTGACCGTACTCTGGAATGACACGGCATCAGTTGCTCAGTCGTATCGCGAGGAGCTATGGCATAAAGGGGAAAATGCTCCAAGCCTTGAAGAAAAAGAGGCCGAAGTAAGAGAAGAAATGCAGACAATGGGAATTTCATATATCAGCAAGGCAAAGGAGTGAGCGGGTTGGAAAAAAAGATACATCTGAAAAAAGAAGAATTTGATTTACTCGTAAAGAAAATGGAAAAAATCAAAGAAAATTATTTTGATCCTTCTATAACGAATAATCGAGCTTTATTTGTGTCTGCAGGCGATTACCTGCCATCTATTGAAGAACTACTTGAATATGAAGAGATCCTGCCTTCGGCGGATTACGTGAACTTATTGCTCTACTATGCAACTCCGGGAATTTACGATAGAAAAAATCCGGATTCCGAAGAAGCTGAATTGCTTCACAAATTTGCACGGGAGTCTATCAGCGAACTTGTAGAGATTGATGAGGGAACGACGGAACCGGAAAAATCAAGACGTACTAAAACAGAACGTCAGAGAAAAAGTCCGATGGAGTCAAAGCCAAAGGAACACCGACTTCGGGAACGAAAAGTAAAGTTGACGTTTGATGAATATGATCATTATTATGAGCAAGCTGAAAAAATTGCAAACGGAACAACTCGGCCGAAAGGAATTTTCTCGGAATACGTAAAGAAAGGATCTTTCCCAACGGTGGAAGAGATCGAAGGATTTGAAGTTGAACGATATTTTAAAAGGTATCTCACCTACTTAATCTACTTCCGTGAACCGGCGCTCTATGCCGGGGATGATTCAGAAGAATGCAAAAAAATGAGAAAATATCTGACTCATCTGTTTGATCGTGTCCTCACATTTAAAGATTAACTTAGTAAGAATGGAGGAAGAGTTGGGAATTCTTTATCTTTATCACAAAGACATCAAAGTAGCGCAGATCGAAACAGATGACCAGTCATTGGTTCGCATCGTATCAATTTATGAACCAAAGCATATGCCTATAGGAACCAATCAGACAATCACATCAGTTGCGGATTGGCTCAAAAGAAGAAATCTTTCTCCTGAGAGAAAAGGACTGAAGGGATTGTTGTCACATTGCGAAATTAACTCCGTGGCCGCTTTCCCACTGCTCTCACCCAACGTGGCACTCACGGACTATTACTGGTTCGCTACGGAGCAGGAGTTAGAAAACAATGTCACTTGGGAAGATATAGATCCGTTGGTATACGGAGAATGGAACGATTCCGGAAGGAATTATTTCCTGGGAAATTTAGATGATATCCGAGAGCTCGATTCTCCTGATTTTGCGCTGAATGGTCCGAGGAGGAAGTTCTGGCTGAAAGAGCAGAATGGCACATTTCTTGCTAAAGAAGAGCAGAACAATGGAATGGATACTTATGCTGAGGTAGCAGCCTATATTGTGGCTGCGAGTATCGGCATTCCTAACGCTGAGACTTTCTGGGGTGTATCAGATCACGATGAACTATTCACATTGTCAAGATGCATAACAGAAGACGGAGATGTCGAGATGGTACCTTTCTGGCAGTTAGAAAAGGAAGGATTTACATCAGAACTTTTCGAAGGGTTTGCGCAGGAAAACGGATTTTGGAACAAATTACAAGACTTATATCTGTTCGATTATCTGATAGGAAATACGGGAAGAACAGACGAAGATATTGCAATTTTAAGAAATCCGCAGACATTGGAACTGATCGGTCTTTGCCCAACATATGGGCATGCAAATGCCTTCCGGTTATCTAATTTCAAAAATCGAGACGTGATCTCAGCGTTTACCGGAAACATGTTAGAAGAAGACTGGAGAAGAGCCGGAGCACCTAAGAAGACGATTTCTTCGATCGAAAATATGATAAGCCGTCTTGAATTACTTCGTGAAGAGATGGGGATGAGTAAGGAAACGATAGATCCGATCCTCGCAGCTTTTCGGACTCGTGCAGAAGAACTATTGGTTTGAAGACTAACTGGGTTATAGGCCCCAATATTAGAAGAAACTAAAAAATGGCAAAAGAAACAGCAAACACAGTAATCCTTATTCCGGCCCTTGATCCACCGGAAGAATTTATAGAATACACACGTGAACTTCAGAAAAATGGATTCCGGGATATCATCGTTGTAAATGATGGAAGCCGCGATCATCGTATTTTTGATGAGTTAAAGCAGAATGGCTGCATCATCTTAGAACATGAAAAAAACCTGGGCAAAGGACAGGCCTTAAAAAACGGATTTCAATACTATAAAGATCATTTTGATTGGAATCACTATTGTGATTTTTGTAGGGTAGAAAATGGAATCATTCATGTCGCAATTTACACAATTGGTTAAGAGCTATGTAATTTTGTAGGGTAGAAAATGATGAATGATTCCGAAGAGATCGAGCTCGAAGGTTAAGAGTATTGTGATTTTGTAGGGTAGAAAATGTCTTATCGAAGTTTTTGAGACAAGGTTAAGAAC
>JAUNAE010000289.1 GCA_030527765.1 Eubacteriales bacterium | reverse complement strand
AAACATGAAAGAATAGGAGTGAAGAACGTGAGATCAACATTACGCAGAACCTGGGCGGAAATTGACCTGGATGCCCTGGAGAATAACTATAATAAACTGAAAGAAAAAGTCGGAGAAAACACAAAATTTCTGGGAGTTGTCAAGGCAGATGCCTATGGTCATGGAGCGATCCAGATTGGAAGAAAACTGGCAGAACTCGGAGCAGATTATCTGGCAGTGAGCAGCATTGATGAGGCTATGGAGCTTCGTGAAAACGGGGTAGACATGCCGGTTCTGATTCTTGGTCATACGCCGAAGGAACAGGTGCCGAACCTGATTCACTACGATCTGACCCAGACCATCACCTGCAAGGCAAAGGCTCTGGAGTACGAGGCAGCTGCCGCCGAAATCGGAAAAAACCTGAAGTGTCACATTAAGGTAGATACGGGAATGTCCCGTCTCGGATATCTGGTTAAGGATGATTTCTTTGACGGCGTAGAGGGAATTGTGGAAGCCTGCAAGTCCGAGCATCTGGATGTAGAAGGTATTTTTACCCATTTCTCCATGTCTGACGGAGATTCCGAGAAGGCAATTCAGTACACCAATCATCAGTTTGAACTGTTTACGAATGTGATCAAGGAAGTAGAGGCACGCTGGGGCAAAAAATTCCTCCTGAGACATTGTGCCAACACCGGTGCGACAGCCAATTATCCGGAAACTTATCTGGATATGGTACGTCCGGGACTTCTTCTCTATGGATATGGCAAATATGCAGAGCGTCTTGGCCTCCTTCCGGTGATGTCTCTTAAGACGACCGTGAGCACGATCAAAATCTACAAAGAAGGAACGGCCATCAGCTATGACGGCAAGTTTGTAACAGACAAAAAAATGCGCATCGGTGTCCTCCCGATTGGATATGCGGATGGATATCACAGATACCTTTCCGGTAAGTGGGATGTTATGACAGAAGACGGACCGGCTCGGCAGGTAGGACGCATTTGCATGGATATGTGCATGGTAGACTTGACAAACTGCCCGAATATTGAGGTGAATTCGGTGGTGGAGATCTTTGGCAAAAAGAACTCTATCGATGAAATGTCTGTGCTTGCAGAATCCATTCCTTATGAACTGACTTGCTCGATCAGTAAGCGTGTTCCGAGAAAATACATTGAGAAGGGTGAAGTAGTCAGCGAAGAACTGCTTCTCCGTATGAACTGAGGTTCTTTATGGGACGTTTGATAAAGAAAATTTTGAAGGCAGCGGGAATTCTTCTGCTTGTGGTGATCGTGGCGGTTGTGGCCTTTTTTGGAGTGCTGACCGTGACGGAATATAAGCCAAAAGACGTAGAGAATCTTGCTGTTCAGGGAAATGCAGCGGAGACGATCTCGCCGGGAGACAGTGTTTCTGTGATGACCTGGAATATCGGTTATGGATGTCTTGGAGAGACGGCAGACTTCTTTATGGACGGAGGCACTCATGTGCGCACCGCAACGAAGAATGAGGTCCGCGAGAATATGGAAGCGATCATATCTGCTGCGAAGGATTTTTCTCCGGATATCATGTTTTATCAGGAAGTGGACAAAAAGTCCAAACGTTCCTGGAAGGTGAATGAAGAGGAACTTTTCATGGAAGCCTTCCCGGATCAGGCGGAGTCTTTTGCCTACAATTTCAAAACCTTATATGTTCCTTACCCGCTGCCAACGATCGGAAGAGTAGAATCCGGACTTCTGACACTCAGCCGCTTCGAAACGAAGAGTGCGGATCGGATCAAGCTGCCGTCCCCTTTTACTTATCCGGTACGGCTTGCCAATCTGAAACGATGTCTTCTCGTAAACCGTCTGGAACTGGAGGGGAGTGACAAAGAGCTGGTACTTGTGAATCTGCATCTGGAGGCCTATGACTCCGGGGAAGGAAAAGCTGCCCAGACAGCTCTTCTGAAGGAATTTCTGGAGGGAGAGGCCGCTAAAGGAAATTATGTCATAGCGGGAGGAGACTTCAATCAATACTTCTCCAATATCGACCACAGTATGTATCCGGTGGTTGGAGAAGAATTGTGGCAGCCGGGATTCCTTGATGTAGATGAATTCGGGGAGAATCTGCAGTTTGTGCAGGACAATTCGAGTCCAAGCTGTCGTTCTCTGGACAAGGCATATAGGGACAGTGACAAAGAAAACTTCCAGTACTATCTGATTGATGGTTTTCTTGTCTCCGACAATGTAAAAGTTGATTCCGTAGAGACAAAGGATTTGGGATTTGTGAATACGGATCATAACCCGGTAATAATGAAAGTAACCCTTACAGAGTGAGAAAGGATACGAAATAATATGGAAATGCTCAAGGGCGTCAACCTATCATTTCATCTCTGGAACAGTATACTCTCAATTTTGTTGATTCTGAGCCTCTGGATATCCGGAAGGACACAGAAAAAAAGCGAAAAAATTTATTTGCTCATGCTGTTCTGCAACATGGGTGGCATGCTCATGGACGTGACGAGTGTTTACTTCAATGGAAAGACCGGCGGATTCGCCGTGTTTTGTGAGCATACGTCAAATTTTATGGAATTTACTCTGAACAATATACTGACATTTCTCTTCATGCACTATATCGCCGCGTATATTGAGGAATGTATTCATGTTCAGATGAAGAAAACATTTCTTCGGGTTGGAACAGGGCTTCTTGCACTTTCGCAGATTCTGCTGATTGTCAATGTCTTTTACCCGTGTTTTTACGTGGTAGATGACCGGAATATGTATCGCAGACTGCCGACGTTTCCGATCCTGTACCTGTGGACCTTTATCATCTTATTTATGTCTGCATGGTATCTTTGCTATTACTGGAAGAGCATTCGAACGAAGGCTGTGTTGTCCTTCATCGTCTATATTCTCTTTCCGATTGCGGCTGTGACGGCGACTTCTTTTATCTATGGAGTTACCCTTGGATATTTCGGCACAACGACCGCTCTTTTTATCGTGTTTCTGTTTCTGCAGTATGAGCAGCGGCAGCAGGAAATTGAGCAGATCGTTACCGGAGAGATGGAACAGATGCGGGAGTGTGAGAACCAGATTAACCGGGGCATCAAAATTGCCATGCGGGAAGAATCTCCTCATGACAGTATCCAGACCATGCTTCAGTATCTGGGGGAAATGCTCCATGGAGACCGTGCTTATATTTTTGAAAAAAGTGAGCAGGACAGAAATGACAACACGTACGAGTGGTGTGCCGAAGGCATTGAACCTCAGATTGATGTTCTTCAGAACATTCCAACGGAGGTGTGCGCTACCTGGTACGATGCCTTCAAAAAGAATCAGGTCGTGATCATTAACGATATTGAGGAGATTAAGGATTCGGATCCAATGGTGTACGAGACACTGCTTCCACAGAAAGTGAGAAGTCTTGTATCTTTTCCGCTGATTTATCAGGAAAAAACCATCGGCTTTCTCGGAATTGACAATCCGCCGAAGGACGTCATGCATATGACAGAGACCATTCTTGAGATCACTGCCAGTTTCATCACTACAGAGATTAAGAGAAGGGATCTGATTCGGAAACTGGAGTACCTGAGTTACACGGATGTTTCCACAGGCGCCGGCAATCGAGTAGCTGTTCGAAATTATTTTGAGCAGATCAAAAACAGCGGCCCCCTTGGAGTGGTTTTCTGTGATATAACGGGTCTGAAAGAAGTTA
Organism: Eubacteriales bacterium; assembly: GCA_030527765.1. Next base: position 1,249 of record JAUNAE010000289.1, on the reverse strand, counting down.
ATGACACGAAGGGACATGCGGCCGGTGATGAATTGATTCTGAATACTTATCAGAGCATTGCAAAGGGCTTTTGTCCTTCTGAGATTTTCCGCATGGGCGGCGATGAATTTGTAGTGCTGGCAGCCGGAATTACGGAAAAGGATCTTATGGAAAAGATTGAGATTGTGAAGAAGGAACTTTCCGTTAAGAAGGTTGTGGCAGCCATCGGTGCCGAGTGGAGAGAACAGACCGCTGATACCCTGGAGCAGACCATCAGTGGGGCGGAGGTTCGCATGTACGATGAGAAACGCAAATGGTACATGCAGGAAGGCAATGACCGACGAAGAGGAAGATCATAAAAAAGGAGGAAAATATATGAAAAAGAAATTAGGACTGTTACTTGGGGCAGCTGCAGCGTCTGTGATGATGGCTTTGAATGTTGGAGCCGTAACAGAAGAAGAGGTGCTCGGAACATGGTATCTGAACAAAATTTCAGAGGATGGAATCGAGTTCAATAACGCATCTCTTGGACTTGCAATGACAATGGAAATCAGCACTGACGGAACATTTGTTATGACTTCTGACATGAATGGTGAGAAAGATTCTTCCGATACTGCCCAGTGGATTCTGGAAGGAGATGTGATTAAACTTTGTGAGCCTGATGATGTCAACGACTACATGGAGGGTACGATTGAGGACGGTATCCTTTCTGTTGAGTCTGATGGAACAATTCTCACCTTCGGAAGAGAAGAGGAGGAAGCGGACACGGTAGACACAGGAGCTCAGGTGACAAATCCGACAGTGGAAGAGCTTCAGGGTGAGTGGAAAGCAACGTATATGGAATCATCTGGTGTTGTTCTGCCAATGGATATTCAGAGTGAAATGTCAATGAACTTCAAAATTGAAGGAGATCAGGCACACTTGGTGATTCATGTGGATGATGAAGATACGGAAGCAGATGCAGATGTTGCAATTAAAGATGATGCAGTTGAAGTGTCTATGTCTGCTGAAATAGTCGGAACTGATCTTTTTTCAGAAAACATAATGGAAATGAAATACTATGAGAACGGTTATCTCGTGTGGGCCCAGGGGACAGATGGCGAGCTGGGAAGCTTCTATTTCGAAAGAGTAGAACAAGAGTAACTGTGAAGATTCTGAATTGCTGTGAACAGGAAGAGAGAAACAGGCTGTTTCGGGAGAGAATCCCGGAGCAGCCTGTTTCATCTCAGTCGGGGAGACCCCCATCTTCTATAAGTGGGGGATAACAAAT
>JAUNAE010000288.1 GCA_030527765.1 Eubacteriales bacterium | reverse complement strand
AGAATGATTTCCTGGCACAGTGAAGAAAGTGAGCAGGAAGAAGGGCGAAAGCTTGCAAAAAATGTAGAAAGTATTGGTGTATTTATACAACCAATGAGCCTGCATTTTAATAAAAATGTAGGAGATAATTGTGCATTGATTTTAGCTGAGCGAACAGATCAGGAATTGGTAGGATATTTAGACAGGCTTCTCATATGGATACAGGATCTGAATTGGCCGGGCGCTTGCTGTATAAATGATAGATTAGCTATGTTTCAAGGAAAAGAAAAAGAACAGTTGAATATGAAAATTAATACTTGTATTAATCGTGCACGCATCAACGAAAATGAAACGTGGAAATATAATTTGCTTGATTTACAAAAGGATTTGAATGCGGCGGGAAATGAAAAATCGAACATAGAGGAAATACTATGACAGATATAGATACAATTATGGGAATGCTTTCTTGCGATAGAGAAGAAAGCGTTCAGGAAGAAGGCAGAAAGCTGGCAAAAAATATAGAAAGTATAGGAGCATTTACACAACCAAGGAGCATTCATTTTAATGAGAACGTGTGGGATAATTGTGCATTAATTTTGTCGGAACGAACAGATCAGGAACTGATACGTTATTCGGAAGAACTTCTCATGTGGATACAAGATTTGAAATGGCCTGGTGCAAGGTGCATATTTAATAGGCTGAAAATATTTCAGGGAGAAGAAAAAGATTGGTTGAGTGGGGATATTGATACTTACTTAAAGTACGCATGCTGTGAGGAAAATAGGAGTTGGAAAAATAATTTGCAAGAGTTGAGAAATTGCTTGAATGTATGATTGCGGGATGACGATCCACCGAAAAGAAATGCCGGATACTTGACATTATGGAATGCCATCCATTATAATAACGGAAGCAATTCCACAAAGGCATAGACGGTGCACAAGGAAACGTACCCCTGCCAGAGAGCAGATTTCATCGGCTGGAAGAATCTGCGAGGTTCAGGCGCTTCTCACATTCACACCAGAGCTTCTTCGGGGAACCACTATTCACAGAATGGGGCAGTAGTCGGAGACGTCCACACGCGTTAAGTGATATGAGTGTTTTGCAAAAGTAATTTTGCAAAAAATAAGGGTGGTACCGCGGAATAAATATTTCGTCCCTGAGATTACAAAAATTGTAGTCTCAGGGATTTTTGTTTTGCAGGAAATACCGTTTCGGTAAAACAATCGCAAGAAGATAAGCAACCCAACAAAACCTATATAAGATAAGAAGGAGAAAAACATGGCAGATTTAAATGTACTCAGAGAAAATGTCAGTGCAATCCGTGAAGAGATCCTGAAGAATGTACAGGAACTCAAAACCTCCAAAGAAGCATACGAGGCAAAAAAAGGCTTCCTGGATTCCAAAAAGGGAAAAATCGGACAGCTTATGAAAGAGATGCGCAATGTTCCGGCAGAACACCGCGCAGAATACGGTCAGACTGTAAATGAACTGAAACAGTGGGCTGCAAAGAAATTTGAAGAAATTGACAGCGCAATGAAAGCGAAAGAGCTGGAAATTCGCTATGAAAAAGAAAAACTGGATGTTACCATGCCTGCAGTAAAAGGAACTCAGGGAAATCTTCATCCGGTAACACAGATCAGAGAAGAACTGATCGATATTTTTGCATCTATGGGCTTTGAAGTATACGAAGGCAAAGAGATCGAGACAGATTACTACAACTTCACAGCACTGAACACTCCTGACGATCATCCGGCAAGAGATATGCAGGATACCTTCTATCTTTCTCCGGAATTTCTTCTGAGAACACAGACATCTGCAGGACAGATTCACGTAATGGAAGCAAAGAAACCACCGATCAAAATTCTTTCTCCGGGTCGTGTGTTCCGTTCTGATGATGATGCAACGCATTCTCCAATGTTCCATCAGATGGAGGGTCTCGTTGTTGACAAAAAAATCACTCTTAGTGATCTGAAGGGAATGCTGGATACTCTTGTTAAGAAAATTTACGGTGAAAATACAACGACAAGACTTCGCCCTTCTTACTTCCCATTCACAGAGCCATCTGTAGAAGTTGATGTCAGCTGCTTTGCCTGCGGCGGAGAAGGATGTAAGCTTTGCAAAGGAACCGGATGGATTGAGGTTCTTGGCGCAGGTATCGTTAACAAGAAAGTACTGGAAAACTGTGGTATCGATTCTGAGGAATACAGCGGACTGGCTTTTGGAATCGGTCTGGAGCGTATCGCCATGCTGAAATACGGTATCAACAACATTAAGCTTCTGTTTGAGTCAGATATTGATGTTCTGAATCAGATCAACGACCAGGAATAAAGAGTACGGGAGGATATAATTATGTTAGCACCATTAAGCTGGCTGAAAGATTACGTAGATATCGATGTTACTCCGCAGGAACTTGAGGAAAAACTGTTCTCATGCGGTTTTGAGGTAGAAGAGTTAATTGAAGTGGGAAAAGATGTAAGTGGCATCGTTGTCGGTCTCGTGAAGAGCTGCGAGCCGATTCCGGAGACACATCTTCATGTTTGCCAGGTGGATGCCGGAGAGCATGGAACATTCCAGGTTTGCTGTGGAGCGAACAACGTAGAAGCAGGAAAGAAATTCCCGCTGGCGCTTGTCGGAGCACAGGTTATTGAGACTGCCAAAGACCATGTAACCGTTATCGGAACTGCAAAAATCAGCAAAGGAAAACTGAGAGGATATGACTCTGAAGGTATGCTTTGCTCCGGAACAGAACTCGGTCTTTCTGAAGATATGTATCCGGGCGCAGGTTACAACGGACTTCTGGTTCTTCCGGAGGATGCACAGGTTGGTGCAGATGTAAAACCGATTCTTGGAATGGATGACTGGATTTTTGATATTGCAGTAACTGCAAACCGTCCGGACTGCCAGAACATTCTCGGTATCGCAAGAGAGGTTGCAGCGGTTCTTGGAAAAGAACTCAAAATGCCTGCAACAGATTATACAGAGACTGAAGTGAAGAACGAAGGATTTGATGTGACCGTAGAGGCAACAGATCTCTGCCTGCGTTACATCGGACATTATGTATACGATGTTAAGATTGAAGAGTCTCCTGCATGGATGAAGAGACGTCTTGCTCTGGTGGGACACAATGCCATCAACAACATTGTAGATATCACCAATTATGTTATGACTGAGATCGGACAGCCGATGCATGCCTTTGACGGAGGTTTCCTGAGAGGCAACCAGATTATTGTTCGCCGTGCAAAAGACGGAGAGAAGATCGTGACTCTCGATGAGAAAGAGTTCACGCTCTCTGAGAACAATCTGGTAATCTGTGACACAGAAGGACCGGTTGCACTGGCAGGTGTTATGGGCGGACTGAACTCTGAGGTTCGTGAGGATACCACCAGCATTACGTTTGAGTCTGCAAAATTCGCTCGTGACAGCATCCGCAAAACTTCCCGTGCTCTTGGTCAGGTTTCTGATGCAAGTGCTACCTACAGTAAGGGTGTTTACGAGTATACAACTGAGCTTGGTATGAGACGTGCACTTCATCTTGTAGAGGAACTGGGAGCCGGAAAAGTTTCCTGCACTCACGTAGACCGCAACACCGGAAATTCTCTGGAGCCTAGAGAGATGAAAGCAAGCATTGCAAAAATCAATGGCGTTCTTGGAATCACCGTTCCGGATGAAGAAATCGAGAGAATTCTTACCAATCTGGATATGCAGCCGGTGATCAATGGAGACGAGCTTACCATTCAGATTCCTGCTTACCGTGAGGATATGGAGTCTTATCCGGATATTGCCGAGGAAGTCATTCGTATGTACGGTTACGATCACGTAAAGAGCACTTTCCTGAAGGAAGCACAGGTAACTTCCGGCGGACGTAATCCGAGACAGAAAACAGAGCTGAAATTAAAGAGAGCTCTTTGCGCTGCAGGTGCTTACGAGGCAATGCATTATTCCTTCTTCTCACCATCCGATCTGGATCTTCTGGGATATCCGGAAGATGCTGCAGAGCGTTTTGCAATTCGTCTGATCAACCCGATCAATGAAGATCTGTCTCTTATGAGAACAACACTGGCACCACAGATGATTCGTGCCATTTCCAGAAACCAGAAGAAGGCGACTCTTTCCGGACGTCTCTTTGAAATGGCAAATCGTTTCGAGCCGAAGGGTCTTCCGCTGACAGAGTATCCGGAGGAAAAAGCAACTCTTTGCTTTGGTATCTGGGGAGAAGAGGAGAACTTCTTCACTCTGAAGGGCCTGACAGAAGTGGTTGCAGAGACTCTGCTTCTGAAGTTTACTTATGAGCCGGCGAAGAAAACATTCCTTCATCCGTATCGTACTGCAAAAATTCTCTGCGAAGGACAGGAAGTCGGATATCTTGGACAGCTGTCCTATCCGATTCAGGATGAAGTTGATATGCGTGTTCCGGCATACATTGCAGAACTTGACCTGGAGCTTCTTTCCCAGTGGTATGGCAAGACACCTGTATTCAAACCGCTGTCCAAATTCCCGGTTGAGAAACGTGACCTGGCTCTGATTATGGAGCGCAAGGTAACTTGTGGTGAAGTTGAGGAGGCTATCTACAGCACAAGCAAATTCATCACAGATGTAAAACTCTTCGACGTATATCAGGGAGCACCGATTCCGCCGACCATGAAGTCTATGGCATTTACCGTAACCTTCACTCCTGGAGAGGAAGAGTTCAAAGCCGGTGTGGTAGATGGATACGTTGATAAGATTCTTAGAAAACTGAAATTCACAATGGGTATCGAGCTGAGAAGCTGATCGGAATGTGAAAGTGAAATAATAAGACCTACAGTTGAGGAGGATGGGATTCCTGTCAAGGAGACAGGGATCCTATCAAAAGTATCCTTTGCTGTAGGTCTTTTGTTTTGCAGAAATTTTATTTAACCGAATCAAGTAAGTCCCCCGCTTCAAATGCGCAGAGCATTAAGCGG
>JAUNAE010000287.1 GCA_030527765.1 Eubacteriales bacterium | reverse complement strand
GGGGTAATGGCATGACCAGTCCTGGTATTGAATCTCGGTCTGCCTTTCCCTTTCGGCTCTCCGTAAATCGTAAATTTGACTTGCATCTTCATAACCTCTCGTATTCTTTTTTGAACTCTGCCGCTTTGCACGGTCTTATTGCTCCTGATGGTTCCAGAATGATATAGTCACCGATCTTTGCTTTCTGCCTTCCTGATTTCGCTTCGATGGTGCATCCGTATATATGGACTGCCCCATCACGAATGCGCCGGTCAATGTATATCTTTTCTTTCTCAACCTCTTTTATGAACCATCTCGGAGCATTCAGCTCTACGTTGGCATCCAGTCTGAATGCATCAACGGTCACTGGTTTTCGTCTGAACTGCATCGCTCCTCCTACTTCGAGGTGTCGGCATTTCCCTGCCTGTCCTTGGCGTGAACATAATAATTGATTGTCTTCCCTGTAGGACTTGCCGCCCTCTTGTGCTGCCCTACATCGTAACCATTTACTGCCAGAATGGTCATAACCTGTTTCCGATCCTCCATATTGTAAATTCGGAGTTCCGCATCCCATTCCGGTTCGTCACTCTCTTTTGAGCTTCGGATCAGTTCCTCCGGCTTGATCTTCACAGCCTTTGCGATATCGAAGAAGATATCCAGTCTCATCGGAGTTTTGCCATTCTCATACGCTCCGACCTGGCTTCCACTTATCCCGACAAGCTCTCCGAACTGCTTCTGCGTCATTTTCATTTCGGTGCGGATCCCCTTTATCCGTTCCCCTACTCCTTGAATTGTGCTCATTCTCTCATTCTCCTAATTCTTAGAAATAATCTTCCAGTTCCTTTTGCCGCTTTGCTGCTCTCATGATGCGGAATGAATTGCCCGGTATCTCTACCGGAATGCAGTGTTCAAATATCCTGTCATAAATCCTTCGATATCTGATATCCGGGTTCTGCATCATCTCATCAAAGGTCAAGTTCGTTGTCAGGATCATCGGCTTGCCAGCCCTCACCCTGCTGTCAATCACGTTGTAGACCTTCTCCAGTGCATAATCCGTATTTCGCTCTGCCCCCAAATCATCAATGATGAGCAAGCTGCAGCTATTCAGCATCCCGATATATTGTGCCTCATCCATACTGCCCTGTATCTCCTGCAGGATCTTCACAAAGGATGTCATGATCACGGAAACGTGCTGATTTAATAATTCATTGGCGATGCACGCTGCCGTCCAGCTTTTCCCTGTTCCACATTTCCCATAAAATACAATACCGACATTTTTTTCTCCCGTCTTTGGATGCCCGGTTTCTACCATGGTTCGGAAATCTCTTGCGTAGGCTGTTGCAATTCGAAAGGCTTTCTCGTTCTCTTTTCTCACTGCATACGAGGAAAATGAAGCGTTGCGGAATATGTTTGCCATCATGGACGCATCTTTCATCCTACGGACTCTCCGCATCTCCTCCTCGTACTCATCCTGCTTTTTTCTTTCTTCCAGCTCCTTTTTCTTGCAATCGCAAATGCACCAGACTGTTCCTTTCAGGATTGATGTATTGATTTTCTTCTGCCGTGCTTTCCCGCACTTTCCGCAATGCCATAGCCCTTCGCTGTCTTTGTAATCCCCCTCATTGATCTGCCCTGCATCTTCTGGACCTTTTGGAAGAAAGTTTGCAATTTCCATTTCCTGTGCCTCCATCATAAATATTGACCGAAATCCGCTTTCCCGCCGGATCCTCGGTTTGTTGGCTCATCCTTCCTAACATAGTCTACAAACGGTGTTGCATCCCCCAGAAATGTTTTTGCCAACTTTATGAACTTCTGTTCCGTCCGGTTCTTTTCACATTCCATCCGATATCTGCGTGCCGCCTGTAACAATTCTTCCGGTGAATATCCGTCTTTTAGCCTGGCTTGATACTTCTTATACGCCTGCCCCTTGTCCGCTCTTCGTGGGTATTCAGCCCAAAATTCTTCGAACGTATTTGGATATTCCGCTCTGCTTACTGTCCTTTTTTGCTCATCTTCCTCCATAGGCTCCATATCCAGCAGCATAGGCGCTTTAGGCTTCTGTGCCTCTACTATCTTCTTATCATCCAGCGGAACCCCGTGAGACAACGAATAGGCTTTGTTCTCTTTTATGAGCAACTGATCTTTTTCATCCGTGTACTGGGTTTCATGATATCGGTTCTGGGATATGCAATTATGCAACCGCCAGTGCTTTATCACGATCACCCCATCATCGAATGTCAGAATAAATCTCTTAATGACCAGCAATTTCAGATCATCTTCATGGGCATTGACCGTCCTCATAATTCTTTTCGGGTTCCCGACAAATCCATCATCGTCAGCCCTCATATTCAAGTGGAAGTACAGACATTGTGCAGACAACGGCATGTCTAAGAATGCATCGCTGTCCACAATGGCCATATTAAACATTCGTTTCTGTGCCATCCTCCATGCCTCCGCTTATCCCTTGATGTATTTCGTCAACGCTCTGCCGGTGTCGATCATTCCTCCGCCTTTCCAACGATCCCAGTAATCAATCGTTCTGGAATTCGGTCTTTCCTCAGCAAGGCTGACATGGATCTTTAATGGAATAGGCACGGCATCTCCGATGATAAACACATCACCTGGCGAGAACATTGATGTTTCATCAATCATGCCCGAACTTCCTTCCGGCATCATCCCTTTGATCATGGACTTGTCGTTTTCGTTATTCATCTTTCCAATGATGAAATTTGCGCACTGCGCCATGATTGTTTTATTCAGCTCTGACGGTCTCTGGCTGGCAACAAATAGTGTGACTCCAAACTTTCGACCCTCTTTGGCAATGTTCTCGAATATCTCTACCATTCTTCGCTGTGAAGCACTCAACTGAAAATCATTCGGGATATATACATGAGCTTCATCGCATACCAGTGTGATCGGCTGCACTTCTTCAGCTAAATAGGTTCTTTGAACCTCATATACGAGTTTCGTTATCACTCCGATAATGGAAATCGCCACATCATGCGGTATGCCGGACAAATCAATATTCTTGACCGGCTTATCATTTGCCATAATATCCTGCATAAAACGGTACAAATATTCTGGCGCTACTTCCTCAAACAGAAAGCGGTATCGGCTGTCTGCGATCTTATCAACGAGGGTGTTTACCACATTGGTAAGCTTCCCGTTGTAATCTCCTTTAGTAACTTTCGCCTGCCCTGCCTTTTCCCCGGTCTTGTAAAATTCACCGGTTTCGATCATCTGCTCGTCCAGAAACTTCATCAGCTTGGTAAATTCCACATAATCGAAATATACGGGGCGGTTTTCCCTTCCATTCGGGCAAAGCTTGTAATAGCACTTTCGGAGTGCTGTCATTGCCACGGTTGCGGACTCCTCTTTGATCTTCAATATGTTTGTGACCATATCGGAGAAGCCAAACATCCAAATAGGGAAAGGATGATCTTTTCCGATCTCAATATTTCTCGCATAGGACAATTCTCTGTATTCTCCATGGATATCGAACACAATTACATTCGCCCCCTGCAGCTTACTAACCTCGCCCAGGATCTTCGCCACAGTCTCAGATTTTCCTGCACCAGTATTTCCCAATACACAAGAATGCCTCTGAAAAAACTTATTGCCGTCCACATATGCCGGGTATCCGTATGCGGCATACTCTCCGATTCGGAAGCCCTCACTGTATTTCGACATCATAATCCTGAACCCTTCCGGGCTTATCACTTCTGCCGAAACATTCATGGTTGTGTATCTGTCTACCGCCCCCTTGAACGCTCCATATTCTCCGTCCTGCATACCAATGATGGAACATTCCAGAACCTTCACGCTGCTATGCTCGGTGATGTAATCATTCTCGCCCAGCTCTGCATCGTCCTCTGTATCCATATCCGTTACAGCACTTACGATTGTCACAAGACGAACATCCCCATCCGTCACAAGTACCAGATCGTTCAATCTCACGTTCTGGAACTCTTTAAAATCTGTTCTGATCTGAACTTTATCGTTCAGAATCTTGATCATTTTCATGCCTTAGCCCTCCAACAGCTCATTGTAATTTCTGACCCTTGCTTTTTTGATGCTCTTGCAGTAATCACATTTCCCACAATATTTAGGTTCAATCCTTCCTGCTTTCACATCTGCAAAATGATCGATATCCCTTTCCACTTGTGCAAGGGCAAAATCAAGAGTAGTCTGCGGTATCTGCCAGATATCCCTGTCCAGCACCTTCTCTTTGGTTACGACCGCCAGATAAAACGGCAATTTTTCGCCGGTGCATATCTCTACGCCCTTCTGGTATATTGCCCCCTGCAGGTCGTATCGCCAAATTGGCAGGGTATCCATCTTTGCGACCACCTTCAAATCTGTGATCGCAATTCCCGGATTGTAGCTGTCGAGCTTTGCTTTCCACTTCTCCCCGAACAATTCAAAGGTGAAAATCCTCTGCTTTTCTCCGCTCATGGAGGACATGAACTTGGGATCAGATTTTACGATCTCAATAATCTGATTTGCCCTTTTGAACTCTGCCCTCAGCTCCCTGCGTCTGGTATATATCCCCGGATTTTCTCTCATGAACTCATCCAGAGTGCCCTCGAAATACCGGTCTACAAAGGAACCTACCAGTAAGGCTCTGGTTGCCGGTCTTTCATATTCCCCATTGATCTCTGCCATGGTTCTCGCCTCGCAGCTCATGAATGACTTGAACTGTGATACTGAGAAATATTCCTGACTAGCTTCCTTGCTGTAATAATTACTGTTGTTAATTTCCATCCGTCACGCCCTCTTTTTCCTGTTTGGGTTCCTCTTTCTTCCCTCCAAACGGATCGCTGATTTCCGAATCATTCACTGGAAGGGCAAGTTCGAAATAATCCTCTCGCTTTGCCATTCCATCACGAATGGAGATATAGACTTTCTTCAATCTCACGAAGTCATTTTCAGAAAAATCATCTG
>JAUNAE010000017.1 GCA_030527765.1 Eubacteriales bacterium | reverse complement strand
GTGTACGGACTGTCATACTGTACTGACCGCATGCATCATATTTCTTAATATTTATTTAATAGTTGGTAAGTTGCCAATATCCCAAAAATGTTGATAAACACTGACTTTTTCAGGTTTTTTCACTCCTCGCTTGTGACTAGTATGTGTCTAGTAGCGCAGTGTTATTTCCAGCTGACAAGACCTTTTTTATGCTTTTATTCCCTCACTCTGATGATATATGCCACCTTCTGGTTTACATGCTTTCCGTTTCCGCGCCATGACTTGAATACTGCTCCTTCTCCCGTGCCTGAGCAGTAGGCATGACCTGCATCATACCACACTCCATCTCCCGCATAAATGTTTGTATGCTGGATGTTTACATAAGTTACTATATCACCAGTCTTCAGTGTACCCTCTGTGATCAGCTGCTTTGCAGTCTTCTTTCCTGCAACATGAATCAATTCACACGCACTCTCTAAGGTCTTTCTTGTTCCTGCAGATGCGCTGATTGTTCCACCTTTTTTACCATACCATACTCCTGTGGATGTCGGTACGATACCAGCTTCCTTTAATGCCCATCTGGCCAGGAGCGCACAGTTGCAATTCAGCTTTTCATCTTTCAGTGCTTTGCTCCATGTTTCCCTGGTATAGGATGACGGATTTCGATATCTCCAAACCTTTCCTTCCTTAATATCAGCAAGCAATCTGGTCTGCATCTTTTCCAGGGCTTTAATAAGAGCATCTCTTTTTTTCGTGTTGCTCTTTGTACTGCTCTCTTTTACATATTTGCTCGAGATGAATCCACGCACATAACTTCCATCCTGTTTCCTGATTCGAACGAAATACCAGGCTGTTCCATCTGCTGCCTTTACTGTATCACAATAATCTATCTTGTTTCCTTTTGCAAGATATGGATAACTCTTGATATTCGGATATTCAGTCCCTGCCCATCTTCTGACATTCAATTTATCAGCCGTGACTTCCAGAACCTTTCCTGTCGGCATTTCATTGATCTTGCTCGTGCTTACCTGTGATTGCTGCGTTTTCGCAGCGGATCCGGTTGTTCCTGCTGCAGAAGTTGCGTATCCTGGAGCAGCAAATCCTCTGATATATCCCCATCCAACCGGTATGCGCTTACGGATTCCTACTACTCCTCCAGACATATTACCCTCGACTGCATCGAAGTAATATCTTCCATTTTCATCATATGCCTTCTGCACAATACCGATATGATCAGAATATCCATCGTTCGGCTGTGTTGCTTTATCCCAGTTATAAACTACGATCCAACCACGCTCCGGCACGATAGCACCATCTTCTTTCCAGATTCCCTTTTTGCTGAAGAGTTTTACGTGTTCCTCAACTCCACACTCCGTACCGCCGATCAGATCAACTGCATTGTGTTTAATGAACGCTGCCGATACTGTTGTGTCGCAGTATTCATCCGAATATGTCACTTTGTAACCTCTGGCCAGAGGCTTATGAGAGTTGTACAGATCGATAATCAGCTTATGCGTACCATTTGCTCTGGATAATCCTACCCATGATTCCATCGTTGCTACAATGGTATCTGCAGTGATTCCTGTTGTTTCCTGTACTTTCGATTCAGTTGCTTCTGAAGGTGTTGTTTGTGAACTGTTCAGATACTGTTCGATTGCAGTGTGTCTTGCGTACCTGCTGTTCACAACACTGTCTGAAGAATCTGCCGGGCATTCGAATTTTCGCAGCACAACCGCACACGCTTCTTTCGCATTCCTGGTCTTCTGCAACGTTGCTAATACGGATACATAATCGGATGTCATCTCCTGCTTCAGGCACTCTGCTGCAGTTTCAATAGATCCGATGGATTTATTCAACTTCTTGGCGCACAAGTACAGTCTTCCCTTTCTTGATGGAGTAGTCCACTGCGCAAGGCCATATCCGTACTGTCTGTTCGGTAGCGGATTCGCAAATTTCTCTCTGCTGATCGTTCCGGAGTCCACTGCTGCCGTATACTTCGCGTCAAATTCTGAATCGGACCAGTTGCACTCTCCTGCTTCCCTTAATCTCTTTCTACACAGGTATTCCACCCTGTTAGGAACGAATCCATCTGACTCTGCATCCAAATTACAGAGAAATCCGATTGCTCCTTCTCTGGTCATCTTGAGCTGTTCTGTGAATATTTTGTAGATATGTCTCATCTCTTCCGGTGTTACACCAAATCTTGACATATTATCTCTCCTTTTCAATTCAAAAGAGAGGGTGGCTATGCCCTCTCTTTTCGTTTTGTTTGATCAATGGCTTATTCTATTCCTGTCGTATCTCCACCTGTATTTGCTTTCTCTTCAACCTGTGACTTGATATTCTTTACCAGAGGCATCAAAAAGCCAGGGATCGGTACTCCGATGTCTTTGATATTCTCCAAGATGCTGATCAACTCATTGCAGATGATCCAGATCGCCACTACACACGCTACGAAGAATGTAATTGGCAGCGTGATTCCTGCTGTTTCTGATGCATAGACCAGTAATTCATCTACTATCGCTCCAACCACTACCAGAAGCCACATACACACCTTTTTCACAATGCCTCTGATGCTTTTATATGAATTGATATCCTGCGATCGGTATCCCGATGCTGCCAGCCCGGTTACGTAATCAATCAGGTTGCACGCTACCATAAGAAGCACCGGCACTGTCAGTGCTCCGAACACAGCATTGAGTAATGCGAGCGTGCTTGATACTCCTGCTTTTACTATATTTTCTTTCATTTATTTCTCCTTATTCTCACATTCCCATGACGCTGGCTGTTGCCTCGTTATATGACACTCTTACCAAGAAGCTTCCCGGCTTGGCAATATTTGTAGTACACATTACGCAAATATACCCTGTTCCTCGTTCAATGTATGGTGTTGGCATCGCTGTTTTTCCAATTCCACTCCACCCCATCAAGGTTAAACCCAGCACATTTTTCACTGTTACACCGAGCGTCGATAAATTCACCAGACGAATATAGTACATGCCATTCGCCGATGCGGTCCATGTCCATGTGTATTTCGATAGATCTACATCTACATATTTGGAAACAATATCTACATCTGTGTTGTTGTCCAGACCTAGACGATATGATTTCGAAAAGATGCCGTTTGTTGCGACTCCTCCGAAATATACCTCATTAGCATGGACTTCATCTAACAGCAGATATGTGTTTGACAAATTCACCGCACCAAACGAGCTTCCTGCTGAAAGCAGATATTTCCCTGAAATTGTTTTGTCTATGGTAACACCGCTCTTATTATTCCATTTATACGTGCTGAAGGCTTCCGTCAGCATCTGGATTTCTCCAGTGTATCCACCTGTTGCATCTGTGAGATTGATTTTATCTCTAATAACAATATTTTCGGCAGTTACTTTGCCATCATGCCCCACTCTGAATGGAGCGGACCCGCCGGTTAAATCCGTGCCACCTGCCCAGAAGGCCTGACCATATCCGTTCCTGTTCATGCCAACATAGTTTTCTGCATTGTCATCCGAATACAGTCTGTTCTGGGTGATTTTGAACTGGCCAAGCTTTCCACCGGTTGCTTCTATGTTGGAAACTGTTGTCTTTCCATTATGTTCCACTTTGAACGGAGCCGATCCACCGGTTAAATCTGTACCTCCTGCCCAGAAGGCAGCTCCTTTTCCGGAAATATTCATGCCGACATAGTTTTCTGCATTGTCATCCGAATACAGTCTGTTCTGGGTGATTTTGAACTGACCGATCTTACCACCTGTAGTTTCCATGTTGGATGCAGTTATCTTTCCCGTAGCCGTAATCGTCTGAGCGAACAGCTCGTCCAGATTTATAGTTCCTCCACTGATGATGGTTACTGATCCGTCCGGTCCTTTGATAGTCACCGAATCTGTTACAAGTTTCGCAAATCCATCTGAAAGTGTGAAACTCGTTTTATCCTCTCCTTCAATTGCCCATTCGATCTTATCTGTGGAAAACTCCATTGTGGCAACCTTCCCATTCAGATCTGTCACCTTTGCCTGAATGCCATATGCCAATTCAAAGCTTGCTTTCCCACCTACTATTCCTTTTAATTTGAACAGTTCTCCCAGAAGTTTCACTATCTTCTGTTCTGTCGGTCCCATCAGCTCCTGCTCTGTGCTTGAGGGAAATGATCTCACTCCGGTGATAAGTCCTCCGTCAAAGTCCTGTGTGATAGACATCACCGGAATTGCTACTGATATTCCTTTTTTCGTATCAATCGTGATGATATCCCCCAGATCGATGCGAGGATCTCCGAGGAAAGAAACTCCGGAAGGCTGGTACGCAAATTCTGAATATGCTGCAGCTACCGCGTTCAACACATTCTTTGTCATTCCAGGATTTGTCAGATGCACATTTGATTCGTTTGTGCTGTTTTCATTGGCATAGATGATGCTTCCATCTCTCAATGTGCATGATATGCCCTTTAATTCAAACAATTCACCTGTTGCCACCAGATCATCATAGTATCTATCTGTTCCAATCGTAAGACCTGATGCCTGGTATGATCTGAACACAACATTTCCAAACCTGTCAGCTACTGCGAATTTTCCATAGAGCTGTGCAACAAACCCCAATACTTCTCTGATCGAATATCCCTCAAACGGATTAACATAGGTCGTGTCCTCTATCTCTTTTCCATCAGCATCCACGGTCTTTTCTGTACTGTCTACAACCGACTGAATCATTATTCCATCAGGAAGATTACTCGTGTTGATCATCACATTCGACAAATCTGAAATCTCGGACAAAACCTGCTTTGCATCTACCGGGAGTGATAATTTCGATACATAAGCACCGGCCATGTGGGTCTGTATCCTGTCGTATGCTGTAATAGTTACCTGTCCATCTTCATCTGATTCCGGCTTGCCCGCCGTGAATCTTCCCATGGGAACAGCTTCATATGATCCATCTGGAAGGAGCAGACCGATGTCTAATTCCAATTCCTTCCCAGACAGATCTGTCTGGGGATCCTGAATGATCATTGATACCACCGATGACACCGTTCCGCCAATCGTGAAATAGCTGTCACCTGTTGACTGGTGTGTCAGCGCCAGAGATCTTATTCCCGTCATTTCAATTCCGTCTGTCACTGCATATGCACGAAATGTTCTGCTGCTACCTTTTATTGCATTTGCAAATTCTTCGGACACATTTGTATACACGTTCTCACCCTCTTTCTACTGCTCAACCAATGTCAATGACACTCCGGTATACGCTGGCATTCCGCTTGCGTATGAATACACTGGGCAGGATAATGTTCCTGCATACATCGTATGAGTCTCTTCCTTCCCTGAATGTGGATTTTTGAACTTCACTGATACAAAAGCATTCTCTATAGCTCTGCTGATTTTTGAAAGCTGTGCCTCAGATAATACCGCCCACTCGATCTTCAGGTTCAACTTGGTTGCAACGACATCTCCTACCATTTTCCCTGCTGCACTTCTTCCTGTGTTTTTTGACCATATTTTTTCTCTGGACACGGCCAGACCGTTCAGCTTCGGCTCCGGCATAGCCGATCCATCAATGTATAATGATGCCATATGATTCTCCTTGCAAAAAAGGGCTGCCAATTTGTTCGGCAGCCCTGTGAGTGATACTTATGTTCTGATCGGGCAAACACCCGTTGAAATGGTTTTGTTGTTGATATCTCTTACTACATAACTGGTGAGCTGTTCGTTGCCGATGTATACAGCTACATTAGCAGACTGTCCACCACCATTAGCAAATACTGATGCTACAGCATCTCTTACACCTGCTGCCACTGAAGTAACGATCTGATCATTATTCATGACAGCTGTGTGACCATTAAGAGTTCCTACTAGCTCGGGGCCTGCCTCTCTGGCAATGAACATCTGTCCCATGTTTGGAGATCCACCGGAGGCATATTGCGTTACCGGATGCCAGGAACCGCCAGAAAACAGTCCGCCATCTTTCCTCAGTACAGCAGAAAACGCTCTGCCCACAAGACTAAGTGTTCCGCCGAGGGATATACTAGATCCCCCTGCTTTTGTAATAGATGATAAGACACCCTTGATTCCTCCAACAGATACACCATCTGTTTTCCATGTTTTGTCAATACTAGATGCTATCGCTTTGATTCCACCTTTGAGGTCAAAGCTCCTACTTCCCCAACCTGCTGCTATTGCGCCTGCCAGGGCTGTAATTCCACCTCCAAGGTCGAATTTGCTACTCTTTCCCCAACTTGCTTTTATTCCACCTGCCAGGGCTGTGATTCCACCTCCAAGGTCAAATTTGCTACTCTTTCCCCAGTTCTCTTTTATTCCACCTGCCAGGGCTGTGATTCCACCTTTAAGGTCGAATTTTTTCTTTCCCCAATCTTCTATTATCGATGATGCTTTAGCCTTTACTCCCCATACTGCCACTGCGTTGTCATTCCATGTTTTCGTTATCGATGAACATTTTGCCTGTACTCCCCATACAGATTTGCTACCATCTGCCCATGTTTTTGTTACCGATGAACATTTTGCCTGCAGCCCCCATACAGATTTGCTGCCATCTGCCCATGTTTTCGTAACTGATGAGCAGCTCGCTACCAGTCCTGTAAGAGCCGGCGGTATGCCCTGCCATCCAGCTTTCAATGTTGTAGCTTTCACGGCTGATTCGATTACAGCATTTTTTATACCGGTGGTGTTCAGTGTTTTCGCATTTACTACACCTTCCAGCTCCACCTTCTTCTGCTGATCAACCTTCAGCTCATTGATCTGAGCCTGGACTTTTTCCAGCTGTGGATTTCCTTTTCCTTTCCACCACGCTGTCTCGATGTGTCCTTCCATTCCATCGATGGACAATCCATCTTTTGCCTCAGCTTCGCTGATAGTTGCATCTACATCATTCAACTTCACTCCTGGATTCAGTGCTGCCGTTTTGGCATTGAATATCATATCTTTGATCACACTTGATTTTCGTATATTGGACTTCTGGAGATTTGTATTTTTTGCTTCAAATGTCATTCCGGTAACTTTTGTTCCGGTTCCATCTATCGTGAAGCTATTTCCACCGCCTCCATGCTCGAGCTGTTTTCTGCCACTTCCTCCAAATTCGGTTGTGTCATTGCTCTTAGAGGTGTCGATTCCCAGGAGTTTCTTTGCCCAATCAGGAAGATCAATATCTAATGACAGTTTTCCCTTCGTAATCTTATCCCAGGCTTTCACGATTGAATCCCACAATTCACTTAATGCCTTTTCAATCTCTCCTGGTATGCTAAGGATCCCCTTCAGGATGCTTTTAACAACATTTTCTCCTGCTTCTATCGCTGACTGCATATTTTCCGGGAAGTACTTCACCAGTGCATTCTTGAACGGGTAGTAGATTTTATTCATCACAAAATTGCTGATGCCTGTTACCCCGCTGAACAGATCTTTGACAATCTCTATTCCGATTTCAGCGAAGTTCTTGCCTTCCACTTTCTTTTTAAGCCAATCAAAGATATCCTTCCCGATATCCCGCCACAATGTGGCTGAAACTGTAAAACCAGCTCCTATCGCGTTTCCAAAGAACTTATACATCGAAGCTACGATTTCGGAAAATTTAATGCCTTTTACAGCAGATTTCAAATTCTCATACAGTTCCGTGGTCAGCTTACTCCAATCTACCCCTTCAAGCCAGCTGCTCATTGACTGATAAGCTCCTATGAGCAAATTTGATGCTGCGGTTGTAATACTGCCCCAATTCACCTTTGCTACCGCATTCAAGAAGATATCTGCGATCGCCGTGATCAATTTCACCGGCACGGATCCGATCTTCTTCCAGTCAGTTTTATTCAATGCTGTGTTAATTGCTTCCGCACATTTTCCTCCAATGTTGCCCCAGTTTGTTGTTGCAGCTCCTGTAATGATGGCATCTGCGAGTCCATTTGCCCAGGTCGATATTGTCTCCCCGGTCAGCTTCCAGTCCATCTTCTTAACGTATTCATTGATTCCTGTTCCAATTGACTTTCCAAAATTCGTCCAGTCAAAGGTTTTGCCAAAGGAATTCAGGAAGTGCAGCGCCGTGTTTAATGCTCCAGCTATTGTTCTGCCCAGTGCCCCGAACAGATCCGGTGAGATCAGGCCGTTCAGAAATTCCGCTAATCCTTTACCGAAATTCTCTGCCTTTTTATAAATAGCATTCCAGTTAATGCTATCCATTGCTTTCGTAAGACTTTCACCAATACGCTTACCAACATCGTAAAAGGATGTGAATTCTTCTCCCAGTGCCTTCTCGGTGAAGGACAGACCAGAACCGGTACCGCCTCCTCCGCCACCGCCTCCTCCTCCGCCACTTCCGTCATCGGAGGATGAGTTGTCATCAAGTTTGTTAATCTCATCGAAGCTCATCAGTGTTCTTTTCAGTTCTTTTGCTTTCTTGTTCGCACTACCTGCTGCATTTCCGACTGATCCAACCCCTGCTGCAGCCGATGCTGTCGATGCAGTAATATAGGTTTTTGAGCCGGTAAGCAATGCAATGAAATATCCAATGGCATTGATTGCATTAACCAAATGTCCTATCAATGTGACCAGTGCAGGTACTACTGCATTCAACACTGGTGCGAATGCTGCTGCAAACGATCCCTGTAGCTGCTTCAATGATGTTTTCAAGGCATTGATATTTGCAGCTGTCGTGCCGTTGCTTTCAGCCAGTGCCGAAAAACCACTTTTGATCGCGCTCCTCAATCTGTTGAACAGAACGAACAGGCTTCGAATGCCGAAGGCATATCTGAGGATATTCTTCAGGCCCGAACCAAAAGCATTATTATTTCTGTGCAGTCTTGATGTCAGCCTGCTGATAAGCGGAATGCCATTTCTGAAACGCTGTATAAGAGACGCGAATACTCCTGATGTCTCTCTTACAGCAGATGTAACGGAGTTCATGACCGCCCGCATTCCTGCGAATGCTCTGGATCCTGTGGATGCTGCATTCATACTATCGTTCTCGATGCTCCGGAATGCTGTTCCGCTGTTTACCATGCCATCGGCCTGTGCCTGGTATTCTGCCAGTCTTGCCTCTGCTGCTCCGATCTCTGTCTGAACATTTCTCCAACGAGCGCTCTCCTGATCCTGGCCGAGTGATTGCATTCTTTCTTCACGGTACTGCAGTCTCTCCAATGCAGATTCTGCTTTCCCGATCTCCTGCTGCAGTCTGGTCCATGTCGGATTATCATCACCCGCAGTATGGTTTCCTTCCATCTGCAGCTCCTTTGCGTAGAGTTCATCCAGTTTTGTAGTTGTCTGCTCTATATCATACTGCAGGCCTCTCCATGCAGCTCCAGGGTTATCTGCTCCGGACTGCTTCAGTCTGTCTTCTTTCTCCCTCAGACGGTCCAGTTCTGCCTCTGCTTTCTGAATCTCTTCTGTCAGCCTCTGATATTCTTCTGTAGGTTCTACCAGTCCTGCCTGCTGCTTTGTCTCCATGACCATTCGGTTCATGAGATTCCGCATCGGGTTCAAAGAGGTTCCCTTACCTACATTCTCAAGGGCTTTCCTCAGAGGATTTGCGGACACTTTCCCGAGTTCCGAATCCACTTCCCTCGCAGTCCTCTGTGCGGTTCTCTTTGCCTCTGTAGCTCCCCGCCTCATTCCGCTGGCATCCAGTTCTATTCCAACTTGAATTCGATCCACTTCTTTACTCACATTTACACCTCCCCTCTGCGTCTTTTATTAAACATTTCAGCATATCGCTGTCGAGTATGCTTTACTTCTTCCAGATCTACTGTTTTTTCGCGCTCGTTCTCCAGTTCCTCTTTTTCGAACAGATCCGGGAACAGCTTCCACAGCGGAGTCACCGGGTCCTTTCCGAACTGTTCTGCAATGTTTCTTCCGAGCACATAGCACATGATCGCCGTATCTTTTCTCCTGGATTTATCACATCTGATCCAGCTCTCGATCATATCCAGAATTTCAGCCATCGAAGAATCCCAGAAGGTTTCGATGCTGATCCCGCAATCCAATGCTTTCTCGTAGATATCCAGAATCTCATCTGTGACGAATTCGTACACCTTCTCCTCTTCCAGAGGTGTTTGAGGTGTTACATCAGATCTTCCTCGTCCATCTGCCCTTCCACGTTCTTCTCCTCTGACTGAGTAAAAAAACCTGATACCATCATGGTAGGCATGATGACATCTTTCAGCAGTCCAGTCTGGCCACCTCCACAATCTACGTAACGATCATAGATTGCTGTCAGATCATCGATTTTGATTCCATGCTGATATTTCAGCATTGCTGCCTGGATGATCGTCAGCATCACTGAAAGTGACGGCATACCATCTACTGACAGCAGATTCAGGATGTTTGTTTTATATTTTTTCTCCACCTTCAGAATATTCTCTGTGGTTAATTTCAGCTTATAGCTCTCGTTTCCAACTTCCCACTCAAACCAGGGAGCACGCATCTTTTTTCTGTCAAAGGAGACCGCTTCTTTCGCGGTCTCCTCCTTCTGCGTCTCAACCTCAGGTTCTAATCCAATTCCAAGAATCTCTTCGTTGCGATCGCTCATTCTTTATCTTCCTCCTTAGGCCGGATCGGTATACTTCAGATCACTGCTTACTGCAATCTTCAGTTCGAATTCGATAACACCATTCACTGTTCCACCGGTTCTCTTAACAGAAACCTGTCCTTCAAATTCTGTGGTTGTTCCGTCTACCAGTTTCTCCTGGAAGTACAGCGGAGTGTTGTTCTCAGAATAGCCACGCATCACTCTGTACGGAGAGGTGCTGCTTGTGTTGTCATATTTGAATTTGTATACCAGCTCCTCAAGATCACCGATACCATACTCGTACTGCTTATTCTTTGCAGTGAGAACAGTGTTGTCGATACGCTCTTTATCGACACCCATATCCGGGATCTCTTTCAGTCCTTCCAGATTCGTATAAGCTCCAGTGCTGGCTGTTTTGTAACCAAGAGTTGCGCCATTTGCTAACATAATGTAGCTCCTTTCTTTAAATCAATCGTTGTGATAAACCTGCTGTGTATGCACATCAATAATCATTTCATACCGCATCTGCTTATGTTTCATCCCGTTCGGATCGTCTACATCACTGCACTGTGTCCTTTTCAGACCCAGTCCTGCGATTGCTTCATCCACCAGGAGCGCTGCATTTGATGTGCTCGCGGTATTCCAAATATCTACACGATATCTGCAGTAAGCCATCTGCTCTGCTCCATCTGTGTATTCTACTACTCTGTTATCCTCTTCTACGTACTGTACTGCAGGAAGCTTCGTCCAGTCCTTCGGATAGGTGTCAGTTACATTTTCCAGTTTTTCTGCCAACGCAGCATAGATCTGGTCTTTGACATTGATCATTTGCTATTCCTCGCTATCTGTTTTCTGATGCTTTCCTGTATCTTCTGCTTCACTTTTTCCTGATTGTTATGTAAAGCCGGATACATATACGGCTGTGCTGCCTGTCCGGAGCACCGATAGAATCTTCCCTCTTCCGTATCGATGTAGAACCACCCGAGCCTCTCTGCTGTTCCCTCATTGATCTGGCTTTCATGGATCCACCAGGGGCTTAAGCTGTATGCCTGGCTTACATTCGGTGAGATTCCTGCATGTTTCTCTTGTCCCTTCGGTCCTGTACCAAATTCTACATAGGCAGCATATGCTTTATTGGTGTAGCAGATTCCTGTTGCGGTCTCTCCAGAGCGTTTCACTTCCGTTCGGATACTATCTCTTAACTCTCCGTGATCTACCGGACAGTGCATCTTCGCCTGCCCCTGTACGAATTTGATCGTATCCGCTGCCACTGATGCGACATCTACCTTTGCCACTCTGTCCATGTTGCTGCAGACAGTCTCCAGATTACGGATCATGTAACCATCTCCTCTACTTCCATGTGGATAAATCTGAACGGCTTAATAGATGCAA
Organism: Eubacteriales bacterium; assembly: GCA_030527765.1. Next base: position 12,034 of record JAUNAE010000017.1, on the reverse strand, counting down.
TCCTGTATCTGGCTGATTCGCCATCCCATCCGACAGCGTCTCCTTCTCGCAGTTCTGTACCATCAGAGAGCCTGTATGATGTATTATTGCCATCCTGTACGATACTGTATCTGTCGTTGATCCGCACATTCCAGATGTATTTGATACGCTCTCCGTACTTTTCTGACTGAATGCGTCCTGCTGCCGGCCAGTATTCTGCAGAGATCTCTTTTCCAGGAACGCTGAATCCCACGTTCACTCCACCCTCTGCATCTTTTCTGGTACTTTTGGCGAACAGATAGATCGTTTTCACTCTGCTAGTCTTCAGCCTCATGATACTTTCCTCCAATTCTGGCAAGACGGTACCTGTTCAGGGTGTCATAAATATGTTTCGGTGCTTTATCGAATGTGTATCTTTCGCCACCTTCGCTTCTGCCCTCTTCGCCTTCTGTTCCCATCCGGTTATAAGAGATCACTGCCAGATCTCGGACAGTCTTTTTCAGCCCGCTGCAGAGTTTTGTTCTGCCTGTATATGCCAGAACATATTCCTCAGCATCTTTCAGCAGCAATTCCAAGAGTGTCTCATCCTTTTCTCCTGTGAGCTTCTTCAGTTTTTCCAGTTCTGTCACTTCACATCACATCCTTTAACACTGCTTCAAGCTCTGCCTTGTTCAAGGAGTTATATCCTTCGATTCCGGCTTCCTTTGCTGCTTCCTTCAGCTGCTTCAATGTCTTTACTTCCGGTGTTGCTGTCTCCGGCTCTTTTGTCTTCGACATACCATCACTCTTTAAAAGATGATAACCAAGGGCAGTCAGTGCTGCCCTCTGTTCTTCTGTCTGGACAATTCGCTCTACATTACCGCAGATCATCCTCATGTGTTATCCTCCGTCTTTATCAGCCCTTTGCGTCCTTGATGCTTACATACAGGGAGCTGACCTTATTATCCATTACCCAGAGATCATGGAATCTTCTGTAGTCCATCTGCCATGCATTCAGGTTCTGGTTTACAGTCGGATCAAAGATTCTCATGATATCCTGTTTTGTCACTGCGAGCGGAGTAGTTCTCGGAAGAATTACGAAGTTGATATCCTTTCCGGTTGAACCTTTGACATAACCGCCTGCTTCCTGGCCGGAAGACTTACCGTCATACAGAGTGATTGCAGTATACATTCTGTTGGACGGGGTAGAGATGATCGGCACATTATCTACTGCCGGAACTGTGGTATCAATACCGCCCTGTGAGAAGGTCACATTGGTGAGCTTGCCTGCTACTTCAAGCTCCAGTTCCAGAACAGTTGCCGGGGTTGCATGGATCACCAGATCTCCCTGGAAGCCATTCTCTCTTACTGCTTTAATACCCTCTTTGATCTTTCTCAGCGTGGAGCTGGAAGCACTGATGGTCTGACCATACTGCACCATTCCTGCTACGTTGCCCTTAATCGCATAGTTTGCAATTGCAGAAATACGATACGCATCGATCTCCGGAACTACGGATGTTCTCTGGAACTCTGTCATAACTGCTGCTGCAGTGGTAACAAAATTGTTCTCATCAATGTCCATAGCATCCAGCTGGAACTTTCTTCCTCTGTCCTGCGTCATGGTTCTGGTCTCGTAGCTCAGAACTACTCCTCCCTGTGCATAACCATTATCTCTGTTGTAATCGCCAAGTCCCTGAACGTTCATTTTCGGGATCTTTACTTCTGCACCGCCGTTATAGATCACCTGGCCTGCATTTGCATCCATCCAACCGGTTGCAGAGTCCTGTACTGCTGCTCTATCCAGTGTCTGCTGGAACAAAGCTGCTGTTTCTAATGTGTTAATAGCCATTTTTTGTACCTTTGCCTTTCTTTACTTCCTCAGCATGATCGCTTCGATCTGCTTCTGTAATGTGTTCTGTTCCTCACCAGGAGCCTTCTTCATCGGCTCTTTGCCTTTCAGGCGATCTTCTACCGCGCTCTGCACAGCACTTTTGAAAGCTTCCTCGACTGCTGCAATGGATTTCTGGCATGATTCCGCGTCTGAGTAATTCAGCACTGCAGATAATCCTGCCGGCAATTTCTTCTCAGCGAGAGTGTTCTTTGCTTCAGCCATCAGCTCTTTCTTGGTGATAGCCTGTTCTCGGTCTGTCAGCTCTTTTTCGCGCTTGGCTGCCATATACTCTGCTTTCTCAGCCTTATTCATCTGTGCCAGTCTTTCTGCTTCTGACAGCTTATCATCTGTCATTGTCTGCCATTTCTTCTGCGCATTGGATACGGCAGTGTTCACAGCCTTCTGTACCCTTCTGTCGAATTCTGCCTGATTTCCTTCCCCTTTCAGGAAGTCATCAAATGTCATGCCGGTCTCTTCTGGTCCTGCTGCACCATCTACGGATCCGCTGCCGTCACTTCCTCCGTCACCGTTTCCTGATTCAGCAAAAAACTGCAGTTCCATCGGCATGAAACAATGTGCCTTTTTAAGTCTCCTTCTGTACATTTGCATCCTTTCCGCCCAGCTTATTCGCGATCCGCGCCCGAGCCATTCGTTAATCAGATTAGTTTACCCTCATTTCGGAGCAATAAAATAAGACGCATAACCCCGCGCCTTAAAGGGAGATACTCGGATCACTCGTCCTTTCCGTTCTTCTTCAGATTTACTTTCTTTTCTTCAGCAACACCTTCTGAAATCAAATGTCTTGCCCGTTCCTCTTCCACATCACGCACCGTCCCCTGCTCGATGATCTCTTTCAGGACGATATCGTAATATCGTTTGATCACTTTTATCTTCACTTTATCACCTCGCTTTATTCGATCAGCATCCAGTCTTCTGACAGCATGTCGGTCTGACTTGCAAGCCATGGAACGCGATCCTTCGGTGCATCCTGGTTATCAGTCTGCAGTCTGGTCGTATCAATGTAGATGTACGGTCTGGTCATCTTGCTGTATGCATCCGGCACCTGTAGCTCAATAAAGATTCCTTTTCCGTTCCATCCTTTTCTTGCAGCCTTCTTCCCCTGTTTCAGAGCTTCTAACACTTCTCCAAAATTCATAGCGTTTCCTTTCTCCCAAAAACTGGTATAAAAATACCACCGGCCATTTCTGACTGGTGGTTTATAATCCAGGAACTGTTTCTTTGATTCCCTTCATGATATTTGCAGCCTTTTTCATGAGGCTGTTTTCCTCCAAATATTCAAGTCCCTGCAATGTGATCACAGGTGTGATCGGTTCTACTATCCTAGGGCTGTAATCCGACATTGTTTGATCGTATATAACACCCTCGATATATCCCGATTTTACAAGCATGATAAGAATCTTCTCCCATCTTTCTCTGCTGATTCCGAGTCGTTCCGGAGATATCGAAGAGGCCTGAAACTCTTCCAGATCCATTGCTTTTTCCAATGCTTTCAAGATTTTGTAAATGACGGCAAAATTGTTCATTGCTTCTTTTCTCCAAATCATCCTTGTTGGCATGACATCCTGCAAAAAATGAGTATAAAAATATCGCCGGCTATCTTCAGCCGATGGTATAAATTACAGGTTAAATACTTTGTTTTCGAACTCTTCCGGTAATTTTAGGTTATATTCTCTAACATAATATGACAAAAAACTCGGCCAACTATATTCCCCATCTGTTACTCCAAATCTTTCACCAGGAATTCTTTTACCCGTAAATACATCTCTCGGATAACTTGTAGTGACATAAGTTGTTCTTCCGTTGTCCAGGTATTCTGCAATTTTTTCCATTCCTTTATATGGGCTTTGGCAAAAATGCTCTTTTATGCTCGGAAAATTCATTCCTGGGTTGAACTCTTCAAAAGCACCTAAATACTTCATACGCTCCCCCTTTTCGGTATAAATAGTTTCCATTCCCCTGTTTCACTTACTTTTTCTCCATTATACCACATCTCTGCCAAAACATCACTATCTGAGACAAAAATTTCTCCCTCTTCATTGACATTCACCACTTCTGTTGGTGCCAGTACCTTAACGTTTAAAATGTCTGCTACCTTCCGTGCCGCGCCATCTTCTTTTGCTCCAGCTTGACAACTGATTAGTCTTATTTTACCCCCGTGATATGATCTGGAGTTCTTTATTCGTTCTGCAAATTCTTCCGGTTTTATCGAGATAAAATCATCATCTCGACCTTCACCGACCAAGTCCACCAAAAAGTGATCCGGTGTTGCATGGCAAACAACATCTTCAAAATCTTGGAATGGTTTTATTTTCTTGGCATATCTGTAAAGTCGTTCTTTTTGATTTACAAATGCAGCTCCAGCGGTTATGAACTTATATTTTTCGCCCACTCGTCCCTTATACCACTCCTGATATGTCATATCCGCAGGCACCAGATAAGTCTTCCCTGTCTCTGGATCTCTTGCTCTTCTCTGCATTGTTGCCAATGTCTCCGGTGATACATCTGCTATTGTCGTAGATCGGCACCACGGATGCATTGGCGGACAGTTCGTTCCTGGCTTCTGCTCTGATACCTTGAATCTTTTTCCATCCAGTTCTCTGCAGATTTCGGATGTTCTGAGGTCAAGGGTTGCCACATAAAGATACTCTTCCACACCAGCTTCTTCGTATGCTTTCATCTCGATCTGGCCAGAAACGAAGCAGCTCTCCGTTCTGATCAGTCTCCTTGCATTCGATGCTCCCTGTGCAAAATTCTTAGCTATCATCTGTGCTGTCTCATGCTCTGTTCTTCCAGTTACCAGATTCACCAGCAATTCCTCTTTCAGTGTCTGTGCCAGATTCCTAGTATTCTTCCAGATGCGTTCCGAGTAATTCTGCCCGGACCATTTGCTGTGCAGCATTTCTTCGATAGCTGCTTTATCTAAATTGGTAAATGAAAAGGCCATGCCGACCCGCTTCTGCAGATCGAACATGGTCTCGTAATAAGCCTGTTCTGCCAATTCTGTATAGTAATCTGTGCTGTACTCCAGTTCCTGCTGGTATACATCCTTCATGAGCTGATTCAGCTGTTCCTGAAGCTCATGTAATCTCCGCACTCTTACAGCATAGGCAGGTGCTTCATATTGCTGTTTCAGGATCTTTTTCTCTTCGATCGATGAGTATTGCAGCTTCTGTATGAGTTCATCAAAGGATGTCCTATCTCCCATCTGGCTTAGCAGCCTTCTTGCTTCACCTTCCGTCAATCCGAATTTTTCCTGGAATTTCGTAAAGATCTTCTCCGCTTCGAATGTCAGGTATGCCGATGACTTCATGTACATCTTTGCTATGGCATCTGCTGCCACCTCTGCACTCTCCGCTCTTTCAAACATCCTTTGTGCTGCTCTCAGAGCCCAGTATTCCTCATTCTTCGTCATTTACTACATCATCCTCATTCAGCTCATCATCGAGCTTTTCAGACATATCGAACGGTGTGTTCGGTTCGTTTCCAAAAAGAGCTTTCTGCTTCTGTATATTCTCCTGCTCTTCCTGCTCAACTGCTGCAAGCTCCTGCTCCGGATCGGTAACGAAAGGAATCTGAGAAAGTAATGTTTTCTTGCTGACCTTTCCCCACAGGTTTGCTACGTACTGGGAAATCTCCAGGAGATTCTTAGGCATTGCTCTCGTGAATATAGGAGTAATGCTTGCTGTATCAATATTGACCGCCATATTGCCAAGGAAATATGCGAAAATACGAAGACGCTTCCTCAGCCCCTTGCGATACTGCCTTGTCTTGATCTTCGTGATGTTCTCCATACCAAGCAGTTTGAATTCCATCGCCACCCCGGATACGTTTCCTCCGAAGCTCTCATCTGACAGGCATGGAATGTGAGAGAATTTGTGGATATCCTGCTCGATTGCCTTTTTCAGGATCTCCACTCCTGCCTCGTCATAGGTTCTGGTCAGATACTCTGCCTTGGCATCGCTTGGCAGCTCGATCAGTTTTTCTCTCTGCAGTCTCCTCATTGCTTCAGTCGATGCAGAGTTTTCCGTCTCTCCCGAATCCTCATCTGACAGCAATGCCCCATACAGAGCCAGGATCGCATCAATGAACTGCTCCTTGTCTGTTATTCTGTCACTCATCAGCGCATTATAAGCGTCAATCAGCGGAATCTGCAGTTCATAATCTCCGATTCCAAGCTTGTTGTTCAAATATTCGATTATCGGGACTTCTCCCTTGTAGTGTGCTTCCGGTTCTTCAATCAGTGCCTGCGGTCCTTCGATGTTTTCGATATTCAGCACGTACTTGTAATTCTGTGTCAGCACGGTTGCGACATATACCGTATTCTTCCGGTCAGTGTCATCAATCCTTGCGTAATAGTAAACTGCAAATAATTCGTTCTCTTCGATGCTGTCATCGTACACTACGAAGGTATTCTCCGGAGACAGATTCTTGATCACCAGCTCCGTCCGGTCTTTGGATGTGTAAATATACTCATAAGCACATCCATAGATCGACATATCCAGTCCATTATCTCCATCAGCCTCATCTGCTCCTGCCAGTGCCAGCATCTCTGTCAGCACAGTTATGTCATCCTCCGACTTGTATGTGACAGTGTTCCCGATGAAATAACTGGATGCCGTGTCTGCGATATCTTTCGCATGATTGCACACCAGCTTGTTTTCTCTTTCTGTGTCACTCAGGATCTTGTGTTTTCCCTCATAGTATCCTTTCAATTTTCGGAGACGTGCTGTTCCGCTCCTGTGTTTTTCTATCAAATGCCGGATCGCCTGCTTGTCCGGATTAAGTTCATCCCAGTCTGCTGCCGGCATGGTAAATCTATACATTTCTTTTCCTCCGTTATCTGAAACCGGATTTTGCCTTGCTCCGGATCTTGCCACTTCTTCTTGTCATCGATGCCTCCAGGCCATATCTGACTGCATCGATCGTATGATTATTCTTGTCTGGATAACTCCCCTTGAAATTTCCATCCTTATCCATTTCTAACTCGTATCCCGTGAATTCCCTGGCTGCGTTCGGGCACTTCTTTGGATCAATGATGATTTCTTCCAGCTCGTCTGCGAGAAATTCCATGCCATAATCCACAGAGCCCGGTCCTTTTTTTGCTCCAATCACACGAAGCCCAAGCTCATTGAGTGCTGCGATCGCTCTTGGTTCTTCTGAATCAGCCGTGATCAATGCATTCAGAGGGTTCAGTTTCCGAATCTCTCTGGCAGCCTTCGTGTTGCCCAGCTTCACAGCATATATCTCGCCAAACAAAAAAAGACGCTTGTGCGTCTTGTCATAATGCATCTTGATATATGCCAGCGGATCTGCTCCGTATCCGAAGTCCAGTCCTTGTTTGATCCTGTCGAATCTGGACAGCTCTTCATCTGTGATCTCTCTGACAGTCACATTGTCAAATACTGCTCCGCCTGTACCGGTTGCTATTCCAAGGTATTCATGTTGATAAGCTTTCGGATTCGTCTCCTTCAGGTGCTCTGCTTCTACCAGGAACTGTTCTCCCAGCCACCTTTCCGGGACTGTTCTATAATCCGTATGACAGATGATAGTATCTGCTCTCGGCATGAGACCGTCCTGATTCACCCAGTTATTCATGCTTTTGGGTGGATTCCATGAGTAGAACACCAGGTATTCCGGTCCTCCTCGCATCAGGGACTGCAGAATCGTTCGTTCTTCCTCTGCTCCGTCAAATTCTGCCCGCTCCTCAAACCAGATATACTTAAAATACCCCTTCTTGAGTTTTACGGATTTTATCTTCTTCGGATCATCCGCTCCACGAAATATGATCTTATTGCCATATGGTATATAAGTCAGTCCCAACGGAGACAGTTTGATTTTCCACTGATCCTCCACCCCCAGAACATCGATTGCCCAGCGAAGCTGTTCAAATACCGACTCTTCCAGGAAGCGTCCTACCTTTCGCATTGCTATCGCATTAGCGTTCGGATCCTGCATCATTCCCTCTATGATTTCGATACTGATGAAGGATGACTTCGTGGATCCTCGTCCTCCGGACAGCTTATAATGCGTATGTCTGTGTTCTTTGATGTCGTGATGCAATCCATAAAAGGATGGTGCTATCAGATCTGACAGCTTAACTCTCTTCCGGTTTTGGTATGTCATCAACGATCATCACACCCTTCCCATCGAGTTCCAGATAGGCATCCTGCTTATCTTTCCACATCTCCGGTTTCCGGTTTTTCAGCCAGAAGATCTGTGCTGTGGTGCTTGGAGCTACGTGCCGGATGATATCCTTCGTGACGATCATCTCATATTTGCCCGTTTGTTTGTTGAATCTGCGCTCTCTGGTCACCTCATGGTAATCATAGCCAATTGCATTTTTGTACAGCGCATTTTCCACTTCACGGTCAGGTACCTCTTTTCCCTTTTTTAGGGACTGACAAATCTGACTATACGAATCTTTCCACCGATACAGTGTTTTCGGTGCAATTCCCATGTTCTTGGCGATCTGTTCGTCCGTCAGTCCGTCTCTTGCCCATCCTTCGATTTTCAGCAAGCCTTCCGGTTCTAACCACTGCTCATATCTTCCTTTTGCCACAAATCAGTCACCTCGTTTCTCTCATGGCTTCTCAGCCCAGTCAATCCCATAATCATGTAGGATTTTTCCAAAATCTTCCACATCGTGTGGACGGACCTTATAGACTGGTTCGCCATCCTTTTCGCTCATATCTACATGCAGTAGCTCGTGATACATCAACACTTCCATCTGCTGGTCACTGAGCCCGCTACAATTTGCCTCGTATATCGTTATCAGGAAATCATATGGGCAAAACGGTTTATAATACTCACTTACCTTCCTGCATTCCCCATATACCAGACCACCCTTGGACTTTCTCTCTTTTATGCTTGCCAGACAGCATATTGATACATTGTCTCTGATCCAGTGCAGGTCTACATGCTGCTCTATCACACGCAGCATCAATTCTGTGTACTCATCTGATTTCCTGTACATTTCTTCTCCTAAAAAAAGACAACCCACCAGCACCTTAACTGACCACCAGTTGTGACCATGAAAGGAGGCGATAAGGCGAATATGGGACCTTATCATTCAAACGGTACATGAACTAACCGCAGGTGCTGTGTGCGTTATCCGAAATAAGTCTGTTATCCAATATCCGGCCGTCCTGCTGCCGACAGCCTGCAAACGTTGAAAATGCAGCCAAGAGATTTTCTCTCCTGTCTGCATTTCGTCTGATACCATTATAGCACATTCAAGAGTGCCAAAAAGTGCCATCTTTTATTTTTTTCTGATTTTCAGATTGATCAGTGCCTGCCCATGAATTCGCTTGACGCTCCGCAGGCTGTATCCGCTTGCCTCTGCAACCTCTTCCCATGTCATTCCATGGATGTATTTAAGTCTGAGGATCAGTATTTCCGACTCGTTTTGGAGATCGCTGATTGATCCGGTGATCTCTTTTCTGAAATCTATTCCCCTCATAACTTCCCGTTCCAGATCACCCACCATTTCGTCTAATTTCGCTGCGTAGTCGGACAGGTCTGTCTTCTTTGATCCCCTTGGCATCCCGTCATTTCTTCCGGCCGGCATCATCTGGGCAGATCGAAGCTGCCCGATCTCTTCCTCTATCACCTTCTGCAGGTCCAAGTTTCTCCGGTATCTCTTCAAGTACAGTTTTTTCCTGTCGTTCTCTTTTTTGATCTCCTTAATCGTCATTTCCTGTCTCCTGCTGATTTATATCACTATGTTCTCCTGCTGCCGGTTCTGCCAGCATTTCTCCACCGTTTCCCTGCGTCTGTCCTGATCAGTCTATGAAATCCATTTTCCAGACTGTTCACCTGTTTCTGTAGCTCGTCCACATCCACGATCAGGTAAAAATTCGGCTGCACCAATCTAGTTGGACCTGTTTTCATATTCAGTTTGGTGTGCAGCTCCTTGCAGAAGGTTTCTCCTGCATGATTTGCTTTGTATACTTTTGGCATTACTCTTTCCTTCCCTCCATCAGATCTGCGCTTTTCTCAACCTTCCACTTTTTGATTGATGCTATCTGGGAGAAGTTACTGAAAGTTTTCGCGAAGTATTTCATCATCACATCTCTGTCCAGCTTATATGCATCTGCCACATTCACTAATTCCGAAATCAGATCCGCTATCACTCTGCTTACTTCCAGATCAATCCCCTGGTCCTGCTGCATCTCCGGTTCTTTTTCATCCTTCTTTGCGTGTTCCATCCATTTGCCTCTCTCGCGTTGAAAATCTTAAATATCAGCCATTTGTTTTCCTCTCTTTGCTTCCTCTGGTTCCGAAACTCGCGAAGTAGTAATGATCCCTCAGTTCCTTCGCCACCTTCTTTCTTTTTCTGGCAAATTCTTCTCCGGTTCCATCAAGTTCCACCATCACCACCCCGCCATCGAGATACGCTGTATATCCGTGTGCTTTCAGGAATGCAACCGCATCATCTTTTGACATGTGTTGTGCCACCGGTATCTTCGTCATCTTTTTCCCTCAACTTCGAATGTCTGGTAGAGTTCTTCTCTCAAGTCCTCCACTGCTGCATCTACGATTCTCTTCACTCGTACTCCGTGATTGCTAACCCATTTTCTTTTAAATGTCTTCTTGATTTTGTCATACTGCTCTTCAGTAATCTCTTTCAGCATCAGTCTGTCGTACTCATGGATCACATCAAGCAGGTCAAATGCAAGCTCTGACAGCTCTCTGTCTCCCAGAACGTTATAGGCCTTCTCTGCCCCTCCGAACATCTCACATTTCAGCGATCTGTCCATGTTGCTAAAATATCCCTCTTTCACAATTCATTCCCCGCTCTCGTTAATCATTATTTTCCAGTGCTTCCGAAGCCACCCTCTCCGCGCTCTGTCTTCTCCAGAAAATCTGTCTGTACCAGCGGGTCCAGGTTAACCGGCATAATTACCAACTGAGCTATCTTTTCGCCATCACTAAAGGATTTCATACTAGATTCACTATCCAACCTCATCTTGACTCTCAAGCTTCCTGTATATCCACAGTCGATTACCCCTTCCGTTGTGATCCCATCTCTAACATTTAATCCAGATTTTGTTTTTATCATACCAACATAGCCTTTGGGGATTTCGATATGTACCCCTGTATCTATTGTTCTTGATTCTCCTGGATATATTGTGAAGCTATACGGTGTTCGCAAATCCAGTCCTGCATCATATGGATGTGCTCTTTCCGGAAAAAACGCTCCTTCGCCTAATACAACTTTGATTGCTGCCATATCATTTCTCCTTATTATCTTGTGTATTTTTCTTGGTTTTTGTGTATTGTTGTGTATAATCAAATTATCAAGAGCAAGTGAGGTGGGGCATAAGCCCCCTCCTCCAAAGGAGGCTTATATGAAATATATGTACACTGCTTATTTTATTCCCGAAGAAGACGGCTCTGGATACTATGCACGCGTCCCTGATATCCCTGGATGTTTTACAACTGGCCAGGATCTATCCGATGCTATCGATCAGATCACTGATGCTGCATCTATTATGCTCGTTGATCTGGAAGATGATCATCCAGAAGATATTCCTGCTCCCACTGCTCAGGTTAATTTGGATTATCCAGATGGTGCCATTCTTTCAATGATTCAAGTCGATACTCTCGCTTATCGTGCTCAGATCGATACCAGAGCGGTTCGCAAGAATGTGTCTTTACCCGCTTGGATGTTTAATCTTGCAGATAAGCGCGGTATTAACTGCTCACAGGTTCTCCAGGAAGCACTGCTTCAGAAATTTGCTTAACCTCTTGTGGCGGTCACTTCGGTGACCGTCTCTTTTATTTTGTTCTTACCACATGCCCCATAGTTCCAACGATCCCGGCTAATTTGAGATATAAATACATATCATCTGCCTTTTTCAAATCGTTCTCTTATAGCCCTGTTCGTGACTTTCTTCTGCTGCTTAGCCCATTCTTCCAGTTCTTCGCTTTTCGTCATTTATTTGTCCTCCCAATCAATAGCCTGTCCGCAGCACGCGCAGTACTTCCAGTTGCCGTGCAATATTTCCAGACAATTCGAACAATGACCGGTGATATGGCGCGCGGTTTCCGGTTTCTTCGGGGTCTGCTTCTCCAAGGCTTTAACTGCCATCTCCAATGCTTCGTGCTTTTTGCCTTGCGTTCTGTTGTGAAATTCCTTATACTCTTCACATGTGCTTCCCA
>JAUNAE010000286.1 GCA_030527765.1 Eubacteriales bacterium | reverse complement strand
CAGTACCGAATTTCCATCGACACCTGAGTACTTTTCAAAAGTTCTCAGTACAGGTTCTCCCTTAGGAGGTCCCCGTTATATCCATTTAACTAGCCAAACATATTCCTATATTTGTGACAGGAAAGATCGCCCCTTTGGTGCTCTTCTCTCTAATCAACGTATGTATTCTACTATACTCTTTCAGAAAATGCAACTGAAAGGGGAATGCAAGAATCCTTTTTGGTACCTGATTTCGTTCAATCGAATTCTTGCACGCCACTTTCGCTGCATGCTGTAATTCCACTCTCCGCGAATGAAATCTTTTCATCTCAGTCGGGAAGACCCCCATCTTCTATAAGTGGGGGATAACAAATTAATCTCAGTGGGAGTCTAAATCCCCGACTGAGATGAAATCTTTTTATTTTTCTTCGTGTACACTTTGTTTCACCAAAATGTTTCACGTGAAACAATTCTATTCTTATGTCAATTATAAATGCAGTTGACCCTGCAGCCACACAATTCCTTTGAATCTTCTGCCCACCGCAGGCTCACCCATGAGATCTGCCTTATTGATAATCACATCATATCTCATATCATTGCTCTCAATGGTCATCTGCAGCAGTTCTTCTCCGGTCACCTCATTCTGGAAAGAATTCATCTCCAGAATATCTCCCAGCACCTTATACTGATCACATTCAATGCCATATGGCATAAAATAAGAATCTACGATACTCAGAATATCCTCAGCTACAATTCTCTGGGAAATCATGGAATAGGTGTCCATATCCTCCATGGTAAGGCTTTCCATAGCTTCCTCGTCCCCATTTCGTGCAGCTTCAATCAGGTGACTGCGATTTTTCGTTTTCTCCTGCTCTACTTTGACCGCTTCCTTCTCCTTCTGAACCGGAAGAAGAATGGTTCCTTCACTGGCAAGAGCTGACAAAGTCAAAGGTTTTCCATCTGTAGAAAAGTTTTTGCCCTGTCTTCTTTTTTCCAACATATATTCGACCGGATTCTGAAGATAAAAAATCAAAGTCACTCCAACACGAAAATCATCACATGCCCCTGCATAAGACTCTTTCTCTGCATGTCTTTCAACGACTACCTGCTCCTGTGTTGTAATTCCGGTTCCCCTGAAGAATGGGAAAGAATATTCCGGATGAAAAACATGATTTTCATCATACTGACCACACACTGTAATTCCACAGTCCGGTCCGTAATTTTTGGAAAACTCAGCAAAAACGCCATCTTCATAGTCTTCCACCGTGAGTTTTTCATCATAATTTTTCACAACATCTGTGATGATTCTTCGCATCTCACTTCTCTTCGTTACCTTCGAAAAACCAATCGCTTTTAAATAAGCGTGCAAATACACTACCTCCGTTTTATTTCCTGAATATACAAAGTGAAGATCCACTCTGGAACTTTCCCTGAGGCGGATCTTCACCATATGCACTTTGAAATCTAAGCTTATCTGTCAAAAAATAAAGCTGCGTTACTGTTCTGCTCTGATTTCTCAGTTATTATTTCACTTTTTTCTCAATCTTGGTCATTCCACCCATGTATGGCTGTAATGCAACCGGAATGTTAACGGATCCGTCTTCATTCAGGTTGTTCTCCAGGAATGCAATCAGCATTCTCGGCGGTGCAACAACGGTGTTATTCAGTGTATGTGCAAGATACTTGTTGCCGTTCTCGCCGCGTACACGGATTTTCAGGCGACGTGCCTGTGCATCTCCAAGGTTAGAGCAGCTTCCAACCTCAAAGTATTTCTGCTGACGTGGAGACCATGCCTCAACATCCACAGATTTCACTTTAAGATCTGCCAGGTCACCGGAGCAGCACTCAAGAGTACGTACCGGAATGTCCATAGAACGGAACAGATCAACGGTGTTCTGCCACAGTTTGTCAAACCACTCTTTGCTGTCCTCAGGTTTACATACAACGATCATTTCCTGTTTTTCGAACTGATGAATACGGTAAACACCCTTCTCCTCAATTCCGTGTGCACCTTTTTCTTTACGGAAACATGGAGAATAGCTTGTCAGTGTCTGAGGAAGGCTTTCCTCCGGAACGATCTGATCAATAAATTTACCGATCATGGAATGCTCACTGGTACCGATCAGGTAGAGATCCTCTCCCTCAATCTTGTACATCATTGCATCCATCTCAGCAAAGCTCATAACGCCGGTTACAACGTTGCTTCTGATCATAAAAGGCGGTACACAATAGGTAAATCCACGATTAATCATGAAATCTCTTGCGTATGCGATAACTGCAGAGTGAAGTCTTGCGATATCTCCCATCAGATAATAGAAACCATTACCTGCAACACGTCTTGCAGCATCCAAATCGATTCCGTCGAATGCTTCCATAATCTCTGTGTGATATGGAATTTCAAAATCCGGAACTACCGGCTCGCCATATCTCTGTACTTCTACATTCTCGCTGTCGTCTTTTCCGATCGGTACAGACGGATCGATAATGTTCGGGATAATCATCATCTTTTTGAGAAGTTCTTCCTCTACCTCTTTTTCTCTGGCAGATAACTCATCAATGCGGGTTCCGGAAGCAGCGATCTCTTTCTTCACCTGCTCAGCTTCCTCTTTTTTGCCCTGTTTCATCAGGCCGCCGATTTCCTTTGCTGCTTTGTTCTTAGCTGCACGGAGAGCTTCTACTTCCTGCTTAATCTCACGATTTTCTTTATCTAAAGCAATTACCTCATCAACCAGAACAAGTTTCTCATCCTGGAATTTGTTGCGGATATTCTGCTTAACTACCTCTGGGTTTTCACGTAAAAACTTAATATCTAACATGATCTTCCTCCTACACTCTATCTGTTGCCATATTTCTTCCATCATCCAAGCGGAACCCATTTATATCCCTTGGAAACTTACATTATTTCACTACTACATGTAAGTTTCCAAACAGCTGATTCACACCTCATCCGGTTATTTCCGGCAAATATTTTTCTTTTAATCTTCCTGAGATTTTGCTGCGTTACTCATTTGCTTACCGCTGCAGCAATCTCGGTTTCCCATTATAACACATTCTATGCCTTATGAGATATCATTTTTTCATGATCTCATGATTTCGGTTCTTCAATCTCCCCGAATCCGTAATTTACTGCCTTTCGAAGCGCTTCCACTTCCTCCTGACTAAGCATTACATAGGATTCTCCGTTCACGATTTCCTTCAAATAAAGGAAACAGTTATCACGACTATGTACTGCATTCAAAATCAAACCGGAGTTGTTCTTATCCAGCATTGCCAATGCAAAACTCAGTTTTCCACCAACATCATCGAAAGCATCGTATTTTTCCACACCGTATTTTGTATAAATCAACTCATAACGATCTTTGAGCATCTTGATTTCATTGGCGTGTTCTTCATTCGCTACAAAGAGTTTATCGATCTGATCAAACTTTCTTGCAAACATTTTTTCCAGAGACTGCCCGTCTGCTCCCTTCATAAACAATTTATAACGGTTTTCCAGACGGCTTAATCTCATACTGTTTCCAATTACATTAAAAAGAAGAATAATTGTCAAAACAAGCAAGATCAGAATGATAATTCCCGGATCAATTCCAAGACTTCCAAGTAAACCGCTCATTCTTCACCCCTTATCTAAAAGACTCCATCAGTTCAATAATACGTTCCAGTTCGTCCTTTGAGTAATACTCAATCTCGATCTTTCCCTTATTATTTCGCTTTCTCTGAATCATGACTTTGGTGCCAAAAATTCCCTTCATTCTCTCTTCCAGATTCTGATAAATCGCATCTTCTGCAGAATTGGTTTTCTTCTCTGGTTTTTCCTTCTTGGATGGTTCCAGATATCCCTTGACCAGTTTCTCTGTTTCACGCACACTTAATTTATTGTCAAATACCTGCATTGCAATCGTGTACTGTAATTCCTCAGAAGCCAGGGGCAAAATAGCTCTCGCATGTCCTGAAGATATCATTTCGCTGATCAGCATCTGCTGTACGCGGCTGTCCAATTTCAGCAAACGCATAGAGTTTGTAACTGCAGTACGGCTCTTGGAAACGCGTTCTGCAATCTCATCCTGTTTCAGATGGAATTCCTCCATAAGACGCTTATATGCCATTGCCTCTTCAATTGGATTCAGATCTTCCCGCTGAATATTCTCAATAAGGGAGATTTCAACTCTTTCCTGGTCCGTAAAATCCTTCACAAGAATCGGAACTTCCTTCAAGCCTGCCATTTTTGCTGCTCTCCAGCGTCTTTCCCCTGCAATGATCTCATAATAGTCCTTTTTATCGGACACAAGAAGTGGTTGGATAATACCATACTGTTTGATGGACTCTGATAATTCCAAAAGAGCATCTTCATCAAACTGTTTTCGAGGCTGGCCACGATTTGGTTCTACCTTTGAAATTTTCACCATCATTTCTTTGGAAGAGCCTTTTTCTTCAGCTTTTTCATTCTCTACTGCAGCTGTTTCCTCTACTGTTTCCGGAAAATGTTCTTCCAATTCCTCTTCCAGAAGTGACTTCGTCTTCTCTGCGGCCGGCTTTGTTGTCTTAGGTTTTGGCTGTTTTTTCTCTGCTGTACCGGTACTTTGTGTGTTCTTTCCGGCACCTCCATTAGCCGATCTTTTTGCAGGAATCAACGCATCCAGTCCTCTTCCGAGTCCTCCGGTTCTTTTAACTGCCATTATTTTTCCTCCTTGATTATCTCATCTGCCAGGCTAAAATATGCCGCTGCTCCGGTAGATCTTGGATCGTAGGCTGTAATTGGCATTCCGTAACTCGGTGCTTCTGCCAGACGCACGTTTCTTGGAATAATCGTGTCATAAATGTGATAGCTCAGATTCTGTTTCACGTTTTCTACAACCTGCTGAGACAATTTATTTCGACTGTCATACATGGTAAAGAGAATACCTTCCACTTTCAGTCGATTGTTTACTCTTTCTTTCACAAGCTCAATTGTATGAATCAGAAGACTTAATC
>JAUNAE010000285.1 GCA_030527765.1 Eubacteriales bacterium | reverse complement strand
CCTGTGACAATCAACCATAGCTATATAAGGTCATGCTGGGATAGTGGCAACACTACTTACATTCATTCCTCTTTCAGACCAAAACGAAACAACTGCATCAAATCCTGTATCATTTGAAACAATCATCATCTCATTCGTATTATCTGCGTGAAGCTCATAACCTAAATATGTTACCAGCTGAAAATCAAGACCATTATTACCTTCATGGCACTCGATAAATTCAGGCTTAGTACTTGCATTCATCAACTGTTTTACTTGCGGATATGCAATTCGCGGCGAATGCCCTGTATAAAAGACAAGAAATCTCGCTTCCGATTCCTCAAGAAGTTCAATCCAGCTATCTCCTACATTTTCGCTGTCAATATAATAGATTTTTGCCATATTATAACCTAATAGCCAGAACACTTATATTATACTCTACTACAATAAGTTTATGGTTAATATTTCTGAAAATACATATTTTCCCACAAAAAACACCCCGATCCAAAGATCGGGGTGCTGCCATTTTCTATATCAAATTGCCTTATCTTTTCTCTCTTTTGCATCCTTCTCCTTTTTCTCATCATTCATAAGCAAATAGCGGAACAGATTTCGAATGTCCATCTTTAACAAGGTACACCTACTTACTTGATTCGGGGCAATCAGATCTGATCCAGTGCCTGTGCGAGATCTGCAATCAGATCCTCCTTGTCATCTAAACCGCAGGAGATACGAACCAGTCCTGCAGGTACTCCGGCTTCCTTCAGCTGTTCATCCGTCATCTGACGGTGAGTGCTCGTTGCCGGATTCAGACAGCAATTTTCCCTGCTATTATGTCATTGGGAGAATTCTGAAGGCTTAAAACTGCAATTCCGCAATCGAAATCAATGCAGCATCTCCTCGAATTGCAATGCGCTCCTCATTGATCAATTTACACTTCAGATATCCGCCTCGCTTTGATGCCTGATATGCATACACTTCCTCTTTTCCAAGTCTTTTCGCCCAGAAATCAGCGATCTGACAATGGGCAGAGCCGCAAACAGGATCCTCCGGTATTGATAATTTAGGGCAAAAACTTCTTGATACACAATCCGTATCTTTTCCCTTTGCAGTCGCATTCTGAATTCGACCTTCGATTTTTTGCAATAGCTCTTGATCCGGCACCATATTACGAACCAATTCTTCATTTTCAAATTCACAGATCAAATCAAGTCCCAGAACAGCTTTTACAGGACGTACACCGAAGGCTTTCTCCATATCATCCGTCACCGGAATCTCCTTTAGCTCATACCGTGGGAAGTCTAATTCCAGCATCTTCTCTTTTCTTCTTACAATCAATTCTCCACTCAGTGTATGGAATCTTACCTCATCGGCATCTGTATCATAATAGTTCAAAATCACATATGCAGATGCCAATGTCGCATGACCACATATTTCCACTTCTGTACCCGGCGTAAACCAACGAAGGTGATATCCTTTTTCTTCTTTCACTATGTATGCTGTCTCTGACAGGTTATTCTCTGCTGCGAGACTCATCATAAATTCTTCTGTCGGCCATTGATCCATCACACATACCGCAGCCGGATTTCCTTTAAAGGGTTCTGCCGTGAATGCATCCACGATGTACTGTTTCATACTCCGAATCTCCTATATCTTACCCAAAACATGTTGGGTTATTTCATCTCAGCCGGGGAGACCCCCATCTTCTATAAGTGGGGGATAACAAATTAGTCTCAGTGGGGGTCTAAATCCCCGACTGAGATGAGCCTCCGGCGGATCGCAGAGTTCGGCAGAAGAAAGTTGCTTCGCAACTGCCGAACTCGCACGCGAATCTTCTTACGAGATTCGCGATTCAAGTCTGTTTTCTCTTGGTTTGGTTTTACCGGTATCGATTTACCGTTTCTCGTAAATAGTGATTGCCTCACTCCCGTCTGCTGCCTCTGTCAGATAAAAAAGCGCATCTGCCGCAACACTCACTACATTCTCTTCATGCATAAAGTCTGTAATGTTGGAATCGAACAGCATATTGGCCTGTGCCTGAAACTCATCATCACCGTCCCAGAAAATAACAGCCACCTGCAGTCCGGGAAGAGATTCCAGCAGATACCCAACATCTCCCTGCGGTATTGGTTTGCCGCCAAGGGCCAGACATGCCTGACGCATTTCCTCGCATTTTCCTTCAAATCGTATGGCCATTTGTTTCAATGTTGTATTTTTGTAGGCCGTCTCAAAAGGATACACGCGTTTAACCTTTCGAAAAGGAACCAACTCACCGGAAGGCTTCGGATCAGAAACCGCATAGTGGAACATGTTATAAAACAAAAGTGCCGTATCAAATCCTACTGCTTTTTCAGGCGCATCCAGACGCTGGATTTCTCCGGTTTTTCTGTCGATGGCAAATTCGTGAGAATAATATGTAATGTATATTCTCTCTTCATCTAATCGATAGTGAAATCTTTCTGCAAGCTCTTCATGATTCATTTCGAGAAACTTCTTTTTCCAGGATTCTCGAACCTCCTGATAGTTATCTGTATAAGCCATTTTGTTTTGCTCCTCCTATATTCAAACGGATATTCGCAATCCGCTCCTTTAACTACTTACTCGACAATCGGTTTCCTTTATTTTATCATCGCCATCGACAATACACCACATCATTCGCATGGAATTTGATAATTCAGATCCGAAAATCTGACTTAAATCTCAAATATACGAAAGATTGATTTCTTACATAACTCCTGTTATACTACTATTGTTTTATATAAAAATATATTTCGGTAATACTTTCAAACACTACCATCAAGGAGATCTTCTAATGAGTGAACCACTGCCACTTGACCGCATCTGGAATCCCTGGCACGGATGTCATAAATACAGCGAAGGATGCGCAAATTGCTATATGTTTTACCTGGACAAACAGCGCGACAAACGTGGGGATGATATCTATAAAACCAAAACAAACTTCAAGCTTCCTCTCAGCAAAACCCGAGCCGGTGACTTCAAAATTCCCAGCGGCTCCAGTGTTCGACTCTGTATGACAAGCGACTTTTTTCTTGAGGAAGCAGATGCCTGGCGGGATGAAGTCTGGGATATCATCCGACAGCGTCCTGATGTAAATTTCTGGATTCTTACCAAACGTGCCGAACGGATCGCTGAGCATCTTCCATGGGATTGGTTAGATGGATGGGAACATGTATCTCTGAATGTCACTACAGAAAATCAAAAACGGGCAGATGAAAGAATCCCCCTGCTTCTTGACGTTCCCGCCAAACACAAGGGGATTATGGTTGCTCCTTTTATTGGTCCTGTAGATGTATCAGAGTATCTTGCCTCCGGACAATTGGAATCAGTTCTTGCAGATGGTGAGAACTACGAAGGTGCCAGACCGCTTCACTATGAGTGGGTAGAATCCCTTTATAACCAATGCAAAACCTATCAGGTTCCTTTTTCCTTTTACGGGACAGGTAATGTCTTTGTAAAAAACGGAGTTACGTACCACATTCCCAAAGCATACCAGAGAGTTCAGGCTTTAAAATCAGGCCTTCAATACCCTGAAATCAAGGGCGAATTCAAAATTCAAAAGCGATGCGCCACCTGTGAACAGCGTCACTCCTGCGGTGGATGCAAGTGGTGTGGGCGGTGCAGATAAATCTAGGCATCGTGCAGCTTAAGCTCATAGAACCTGTTCATTGTGCCGTGCACCACTCCTCCCGGACGTTCAATCTTGGTAAATCCATATTTTTCATAAATATGGATTGCCGGCTCAAGATTCGTGTGTGTCTCCAGATATAAGGTTTGGTATCCCAATTCTCTTACCTTCTGCTCTACCAATCGAATCAGCTCATAGCCAAGTCCCCGGCCTTTTGCCCTATTAGCCAAATATAACTTCTGCAACTCGGCACAGTTTTCTTTTCCATCAAACTCTGCAAAACCGATACCGCCAATCACTTTGTTCTCTTCCTGTTCATCTATGACGATATAGTATGCTCGACGTTTCGGATCAGCCAAATAAAAATCACTAAGGTGATCCAAACTCTCATCGTAATATACGGTACCCGGCACATCCAGATGATAGGCTTTTAAATTGTCTCTTACTATTTTTGCTATAGTAGCATTATCCCGTGGTGTGATCATTCTATAATTCATTTTTGATTCCTTATGAAGTTTATCAGTAAATATTATTTCAGACGCTCCGCCCATTCTGCCTCTTTGAATCCCACAAGAACCGCATCATCTGCAACCATCATCGGACGCTTTACGAGCATACCGTTCGTTGCAAGAAGCTGCAGCTGCTCCTCTTCTGTCATATTCGGAAGCTTGTCTTTCAGCTGCATTTCCTTGTACACAAGTCCGCTTGTGTTGAAAAATCTCTTCAGGGGTAGTCCGCTCATGGAGTGCCACTTCTGTAACTCCTCGAATGTAGGATTTTTTTCAACAATATGACGTTTCTCAAATGCAATTTCATTTTCCTGCAGCCATTTCTCTGCTTTTTTGCAAGTTGAGCATTTTGGATAACATAAAAACAACATTTTAATCACCTTTACTCCTTCCGAAAAAAGTGCCCCAATCCACTGACCGGAGCACTTCTGCTTATCTTGTGTAACACATCAAAACCGGGTTGCCTTTGACATCGGTGTAGGCAGACACGATAATCTTCACACTGACAGTCTTTTGACCGTTCGTGACAGAGAAATGTCCTTCCTTTGCCTTTGTTGTCTCAGGATCCATGTTAATCATTTCCAGGCATTCTTCCCAGAATTTCTCAAATTTGTCTCTCTCCTTCGGAACAATGAGCTCTCCCATATTCTTTCGAATTTCATCGAAGGTTCCTTCCGTTTCCTGATGCAACAGATATTCACTGTACATAACGTGGAAACGATTTTCTGTCGGATGAATTGAAATGAGATCACGGAAGGTGATTCCATCCTCATCAAAATGATACTTGCTTGTATATACATCCCGGTATTTTTTCTTC
>JAUNAE010000284.1 GCA_030527765.1 Eubacteriales bacterium | reverse complement strand
AATCCTCCGTATATACAGTTACAAAAAGAGATCAACGAAGAAACTGGTGAAAAGCTAGGAGATCAATATAAAGCACTTAATTTTAAATGCTTTGCGAGAACGGGTGATATTTATTGTCTATTCTATGAGAAGGGATATGAGCTTCTTCATGACGGCGGTGTATTGAGTTTTATAACGAGTAATAAATGGATGCGAGCTGGTTATGGCAAAGCAATGCGTGGTTTCTTGGCAGAACATACTAACCCACTGATACTTATTGATTTTGCTGGCCAGAAGATTTTTGAATCGGCAACGGTTGATGTAAATATTTTGATGTATGGGAAAGAGGAAAACAATCATAATACAGTGGCGTGTATTGCAAAAGAAGAATGCCGTGATAATTTGAGCGTTTTTGTAATGCAAAACAGCAGCCGGATGGATTTCATTTCTTCAGATAGTTGGACTATTTTGTCTCAGATAGAACAGACGATAAAGGAAAAAATCGAGAGTATCGGTACTCCACTGAGAGACTGGAATATAAGTATTAATTATGGCATAAAAACCGGTTTAAACGATGCATTTATTATTAGTGGCGCAAAAAAGGATGAGCTGATATCTCAGGATCCCAAATCCGCCGAAATAATACGACCAATTTTAAGAGGCAGAGATATAAAACGCTATGCTTTTGACTTTGCTGATCTTTGGTTGATCAATACTCATAATGGTATAAAGGAAGAGAAAATCCCTGCCATATCCATTGATGATTATCCTTCAATAAAGGTACACCTGGATCAATACTATGAAAAGTTGGCTACCAGAGCAGACAAAGGAGTAACTCCGTATAACTTAAGAAATTGCGCTTATATGAACGATTTATCTAGGCAAAAAATTATCTGGGGCGAAATTTCCGATAAACCTAAATTTTCCATAGATATTAACGGGAAATTCTGTCCGGAAGCGACAACGTTCCTTATGACAGGTGATCATCTTAAGTACTTATTATGTTTTCTAAATTCAACTTTTTCAGAATACTTTTTTGCAAAATACGGTACAACAACTGGTATGGGAACTCTACGATGGAAAAAATACTTAATCGAACTTCTCCCAGTACCAGCCGTTAGTATTGAAAAGGAACAAGAATTAGAAATACTTCTTGATAACTTGTTAAATTGCAATACGGATTCCGAGAAAAACAAATATATATACGAAATCAATAAGACAATATATCAGTACTTGAAGCTATCTTCTGATGAAATTTCTTTTATTGAAGAAATGGTATCAAAAGGTGCTCATTAACTACTTTTTGAGCATATGTATGCATATTCTTTTTCGGAAATACCGTAAATATCATTTACAATTGAATCTATTCGGGATTCTAATTGCTCAACATCATCGTTTGTCTTTTTGCCAGCAATGATGCCATCTACTAATTTTGATATTTCAGCTTCAACTTCTGGTGTTACACGAGGCACAGGTATCTTTTCAACAAACATATGCTAAACGAAGTCAAGGAGAGTATCCTGAATGCCTATGAAATTCGTACTGGCATGTCGCGAGCCAAGTTATCCCATCTGATGGATTCGGAGACTTGGATGAATGCAGGAAAAGCAATCGAATATGGATTTGTCGATGATGTGCTGACGGATGAGAAGCGAGAGAGCTTTACACCGGCAGCATTTGCTTTTTCAGCCAAAGAAACCGAGACCCATCTTTGGAATCGCCTGGAGGCATATTACCAGGTGCCGGTAAAGAAAGAGCCAGAAGTACCGATGGGAACACCAATTGACGAGCTGACCAAAAGGCTCAATTTGATCAAACCTTAAGGAGGAAAAATAGAATGTCTAAGATTAATGAACTGAGAGCGCAGCGTGCAAAAAGCTGGGACAAGGCAAATGATTTTTTAACTTCTCATCGCAATGAGAAGGGGATCCTTTCTCCGGAAGATACCAAAGCCTATGAGGTGATGGAGCAGGAGATTGTAGATCTGAGTCACGAGATTGAGCGTCAGGAGAGAATGGATGCGATGGAACGCGAAATGGCTGCTCCTGTAGCAACTCCGATTACTTCCAAACCGGAGAATAAGAAGAAGGAGGAGAAGATGGGAAGAGCGTCCGATTCGTATAAGGCAGCTTTCTGGAACCAGGTACGTGCCAAGGGTGGCGTGTCTTATGAAGTGAGAAATGCACTGTCCGAGGGTGTAGATACCGAAGGAGGCTATCTGGTTCCGGATGAGTTTGAGAATACTCTGGTGCAGGGTCTGGAGGAGGAAAGCTGTATCCGTCCGAATGCCCATGTATTCACTACATCTAATGGCGTGCATAAAATTCCAGTAGTCACTACCAAGGGTACGGCAAACTGGATCGATGAAGGCGGAGTTTATGGCGATGGAGATGATGTCTTTGGCCAGGAGCAGATCGATGCCCATAAGGTCGGTACCATCATCAAGGTATCCGAGGAACTTCTCAATGATTCTGCTTTTGATCTTGAGAAATACTTCCAGGAGGAATTTGCTCGTAGAATCGGTGCAAAGGAAGAGGAGGCCTTCCTTGTGGGAGATGGTAGTAAGAAGCCGACCGGTATCTTAAACGAGACCGGTGGAGCAGAAGTTGGTGTCACTGCAGCAAGTGACAAGGCGATCACTTCTGATGAAATCATCGATCTGTATTACAGCATCAAGGCTCCTTATCGTAAGAATGCGGTATGGGTACTGAACGATGCAACCGTACGTGCAGTTAGAAAGCTGAAGGATTCCAATGGTCAGTATCTCTGGCAGCCAGCGCTTCATGAGGGTGAGCATGAAACTCTAATGGGTAAGAAGATCCTCACTTCTCCTTATGTTCCGGAGATCGGATCTGGTGCGAAGGTTGTTCTCTTCGGTGACCTTTCCTACTACTGGATTGGTGACCGCCAGGGTATTACCTTTAAGCGTCTGAATGAGAGATACGCAGATTATGGTCAGGTAGGCTTCCTTGCATCCAAGCGTGTGGATGGAAAGCTGATTCTTCCGGAGGCAATCAAGGTCCTCCAGATGAAGGGAACATCTGCAGGTTAAGCGAAGCGAGCCGAGAGCGGTGACGGGGAAAATCTGTCACCGCACGAACGGAGGTGTGAAAGATGATCGTGACGCTTGATGAAATGAAACAGTATTTAAGAGTGGATTATCTGGACGATGATGCACTGATTGAAGATTTGATTACAACTTCAGAGAGCTTGTGTATGGACATCCTTCGCACCGACGATCCTGCTGTACTCGCAGAATCCGGAAAAGGAAAGCTAGCGGTGATGTATGCAATCGCTTTCTTGTATGAGCATAGGGAGGAAGCAGACCATCGCACACTGAACCTCTGTTTGAGGGCTCTTCTGGAGGGAGATAGAAAGGCGGGATTTTGATGAATATTTCCGTGATGGCTGTGCGGATTTTTATTACAAAGCAGACAGCGGTGACTGACGCCATTGGAAATCATAGAAACATTTGGGAGGAATATTACACCTGTTATGCTTCCGTAAGCGCGGAGTCACCGAAGGAAATGACCGAGGCAGGTGTGGTCGTAGATGATAGCGTACTGGATTTCACCATCCGTTGGTGCAAGAAGGCTGCCGCCATCAATTCCACGAATTTCCGAGTACAGATGAATGATGAGCTTTATGACATCACTGGTGTGGATCACATGAATTATAAAAAGAAATGCATCAAGCTGCATTGCCGGAAAGTGAGGCGGTAGCATGGCGCAGAAAATCAACGTAGATGCTTTGACTGATATGGTAATGAAAAATCTGACCGATTATGCTGACCTTACCTCACAAACCGTGAAGCAGGCAGTAAAGAAAGCCGGGAAAACCGTGAAGGAAGAAATCAGTGCCGGTGCTCCAAGTGCAACGGGACGTTATGCCAAGAGCTGGTCGGTCAAAACAATGAAGGAAACATCTGATTCCCTAGAGGTGACCGTTCATTCGAAAAACCGGTATCAGCTAGCCCATCTGTTGGAACATGGGCATGCAAAGCGTGGCGGAGGAAGAGTAGCAGCCAGAGTGCACATTGCTCCTGCGGAAGAGTCTGGTGTAAGACAGTTGGAAGAAGAAATCGAAAGGGGGATTCGAAATGGATAGATTAGTGGAAATGATCAAGGCAATGCAGCTTCCGTTTGCCTATGATCATTTCGCAGAAGGCGAGTCTCCGGATCCACCGTTCCTTAGTTATTTGATCCCTGCCAATGATAACTTCGCTGCAGATGGCGTAGCATATTACAAAATCAATGAAGTCCACATTGAGCTGTATACCGATTACAAAAATGTGGAGTTAGAAGCGCAGGTAGAGGCCGTGCTGGATCAACATGGTATTTTTTATGAAAAATCGGAAGTATGGATCGAAAGCGAAAAGCTATATGAGGTCCTGTTTATTTTTGATATGGAGGTAAGTAAGAATGGGCAATAAAGTCAAATACAATCTAAAGAACGTCCACGCTGCAAAGCTGACTGAAACGGTGGTAGGAGGGGAGACAACCTTTACCTATGGAACACCAAAGCCGATCCCTGGTGCGGTTAGTATTGGCTTGGATGCCGAGGGTGATTCCAGTCCGTTTTATGCAGATGGAATTGTGTATTTTCGTTCTGTTTCTAATAACGGTTATAGCGGCGATTTGGAAATTGCTCTGATCCCGGAATGGTTCAGAACAGAAATCCTGCAGGAGGAACTGGACAACAATGGAGTGCTGGTAGAAAAATCCAACCATACAGAGAGTGTGAAGTTTGCGCTACTCTTTGAGTTCGATGGAGATATTAATGCAATCCGTCATGTCATGTATAACTGCACTGCTTCTCGTCCGTCGATTGAGTCTGAAACCAAGGAAGATAAGATCGAGCCTGGTACCGAGAAGCTGGAGCTGACTGCGGATCCGAGAGAGGATGGCCTGGTTAAGAGCCGTACCGGTGATAGCACTTCAGCAGAAACTTATCTATCTTGATTACGGAATAAGAACATTCCCTGTTGATGAAAAAGAAGTTTGT
>JAUNAE010000283.1 GCA_030527765.1 Eubacteriales bacterium | reverse complement strand
ATAAGTCTCCCCTTAGTCTGTTCCGCAATCGTTTGTTGACCGCAAATGCCAGTCTTCCAAAATCATGCGAGACCTCGGTTGCAATACAGTAGTACTCATGCAATCCCGCAACCACAGAATTATATTTCTGTAACTGCATGAACTGTGCATCATCGGAAGAGTGTTCCAGTTTGGCAACCTCTTCTGTGACTTTTACATGTGCTTTCCTGTATGCTTTGTCGCTCATGTGTGAGCGAACGACATATTTCTTACCCTTTTTACGAACTTTCAGCTTGAAACCAAGAAATTCCGAGTACTGACGCTTCAGATTTACCACCTTTGATTTCTCAGGACTGATATCCAGTCCTAGTCTGTCTTTCAGCCATAATTCTGTCGCTTTATACGCCTTAACCGCATCCGTATGGGATGAACAGAATATTTTGAAATCATCTGCATATCGGACGGCATGCATTTCTTTTAGATTACTTCTCCTGAGAGCCCTGTAAGCGTGACTTTTAATCTCAGTTCCCTGTGAATTTTCTCTTGTTTTGAACTTTGTTTTCGTTGGCATCTGCTCCCATTGGGAAGCTATCCACCAGTCCAACTCATTCAATACGATATTTGCCAGTAGTGGTGACAGGATACCGCCTTGTGGCGTTCCTTTTTCGGGATATATCCTTTTTCCATCAGGCAAAATCACAGGTGCTTTCAGCATTTCCTTGATAATGCATATCAGCTGTTTATCCCTGATTCCCAGTGCCCATATCTGCCGTAGCAATTTTCTGTGATTGATGTTATCGAAGAATCCTTTGATATCAAGGTCTACGACGTGATACATATGCTGTACCTGTATCAACCGCATACACTGTGCTATGGCAGTTTCGGCGGAGCGATTCGGACGAAAACCATTTGAATTTTCGATGAATTTCGCCTCACAGATAGGCTCCATGACCTGCAAGATACATTGCTGTACCATACGGTCTACAATAGTCGGAATGCCAAGCGGTCTCTTCTTCCCATTGTCTTTTTCTATCTCCACACGCCTTACCGGTCGTGGATGATAGTTGCTGAATTGTTTCTTTATAAGACGGACGTATTCTTCCTCACTTAGTTTTGCAAGGTCGTCTATCGTCCTGTGATCCACTCCGGCGGTACTACTGCCGGAATTCCTCTTGATATTTCTGTATGCCAACTTGATATTTTCTTCACTCTCGATGATATTCATCAGATGATTGAATACCTTGTCGGTTTTACCCTGTGCATACAGGTCATCAAAAATTTTCTCCATGTCGTAGTACTCAGAGTTACGGATTTTTCTTTGTTTTCCTTTTCTTACTTGCTTCTTCGAAGTCAACATAGGCATCTTCCCCTTTCGGTTTAGATTTTCTTTGTCATACTCGAAGCTACGTTTCATGTGTTGTCATTTTTATTACTGAATTCGACTTGAGGCCATCCCTCCACGGTCTTATTATTACCGCTTCACAGGTACTGTGCCTCTACTCTCACTGAGATAAAGAATGGTTATACTGCAAGCAGCTTTCCCATCCAACATTTCACTGGCTCGCAACAGCCTCCATGTTCCCAGCTTTCCACGTTCCGATATTCCTATCATTGGATAACCTTAGGTCCTTCCTCTAAGCCTGTATTCGGTCATGCATAACCGCACCGCCTGTAACGGTGCATGGACTTTCATAACAACCATTTTTACTTATCCACGAATACCACCATAAAAGGTGTACTGCCTTTTCGACAGTATCAACGTTTAGACTCGTACATTCGGAAGTACGTCAGTATTCTCATACAATTCTAACCATAGCTATCCGAACCCCGGCATATAGGCAACACCATCCACCTCTGGACAGCTTTCGTGTATGGTCTGAAAACCATTCTTACGATTGCTCTCTGCCGACTTCACCGCGCTCTATAACATTTTGGAAAGAGACGTTTGCGATGTCTCTCTGCCATGCGGAGTATCAGGTAGGCGCTTCGGGGCGTTACTCCCTCATTTCACCAATCGGAATATCAGTTCTCCAAAGTTTCGGACGAATTGTCCTTCGACCTTGTGCGCAAGCTTTTCACTTACGAACGTGTCGCACGATTATCATTTCCATATCCTTCCAGAAGGTTTACTACGCCCCACACTCCGAGGCCTGCGCCGATTGCCACGACGAGGGTACTGAGGGTGGAAATTGCACTGCTGAAGAATGCCATAAATCTTGAAACCAAATCGGTTTTGTTTATTTTTTTGTCCATCCCGGTGGACGGATCAGGAAGCAAATCCTGCTTTTATGCATAGGATCCATAACCGATTATCTCCTTTCCTCTTTTTTATTCTCGTTACGCTCCCCTTTATCTATATGAACATCCGCATCTATAGCTGCAGATGGAACTTCATCGGGAGAAGTCAGTTTGCTGACCGGTCTTTGCTTTTTCCGGTACAAAGAGCATAAAAAATGCAGATATCTGTTGAGACGTCTGCTTCTTGCTGCATTCTCATGCAGTCACATATTCAGTTCCAAGCCTCTGCGGGCTGTGAGATGGAATTCGATTGGCCATCCTTCCATGGCAATCAGAGATCTCTCATGGTAAAGGGTTCTTTCTTCATATTCCTTCTCGTCATCAATTTCCATACAGAGATAGCTGACCACATCGCTTTCAAAGGCAAAATGCCATTTCTTTGCCTGATGTGACATAAAACCGGGAGACTCTGCCACCAGAAGGATAGCGCATCCGGTTTTCTCTGCGATTTCACTGAGCTTTTTGATGATTGGATAACTGTACATCGGATCATCGACAAACGTTTTGCTCTTCTCAATATAGGAAGAAATCGGATCAATAATCAGCAGTTTGATATCATGTTCCCTGATAGCCTCCTCAACAGAATCATCTGCCAGGGTAATCACATTTTCATCATTGACGATGAAAACCTTACTGAGATCTGCCCCTGCCTGCTTTAATCTTGGTCTTACAATACCCTCCAGATTTTCTTCGTCGGTAAAATACAGAACATTAACAGGTTCCAGATACTTACTGACATCATCAAAACTCTTGCGGTTTGTACAGGCGGCCATCATTCGCATAGCCAGCATGCTTTTTCCAACGCCTTTGGCTCCATGCAGTAAAGTCACCTTTCCGAAGGCTACATATGGATCCCACATCCAGGATACTTTTACATCTTTGATATCTTCTGCTTTAATCAATCTTCTTTTAAAAATCATTCTTCTGACTCCTCATCTTCATCTTCTAATAAATCAATCTCCACAATTTCAACCTCCTCCGTTGGTTTCGGCGTATACTGTGGACTGATTTCTTTGTCTACCTGAAACCAGTTCTTTGGATTGGCATCCGACAGATACCGGTAGTTCGGGTGTTTTGTAATATCATATTTATCAGAGAAAAATGGTCTGGCACCTCTGATCTGCAGGATGCATTTGCCGCCATCCATAACTGCAATCTCATCCTCGGTCATCAGCTGTTTGCCCAGCTTCTGATAATTCAGGCCAAAGGATTTCTGATTGCTTCTTGTCTCTGATGTGTTGTAAAGATCAATGGTTTCCTTTCCAAGGATCTCACTCATTTCTTTCAGAGTCGTCTTTTCTTTTCCACCCAGGAACAATGTGGTATCGCAGTTACCCACAATGGTATCTGCAGCATCCTTATACATTGTTTTTAACTGGGATTGTGACTGCAAAATAATAGAAGCAGATATTTCCCTGCTTCGAATGGTTGCAATCAGCTTATCAAACTGTGGAATCTGTCCGATGTTCGCAAACTCATCACAGATGACGCGTACATGGACCGGAAGACGACCACCGTATACATCATCTGCCTTGTCGCAAAGCAGATTGAACAGCTGTGACTGCAGCATGGCAATCACAAAGTTAAAGGTTGTGTCCGTATCGGACATGATGAGAAATAGTGCAGTGAGTCGGTCACCAATCATATCCAGTTCCATCTCATCGTAGGACATGATCTCGCGAAGCTCCGCAATGTCAAAGGGCGCCAGTCTGGCACCGCAGCTCACAAGTATCGATTTCGCTGTTTTTCCGGCACTTAATTTATACTTCCTGTACTGCCTTACTGCGAAATGTTCCGGATCTTTTTCTTCCAGTTCTTCAAAGAGAAGATCCACCGGATTCTTATATTCTTCATCATCCTCCCTGACCTCTGACTCATTCAGCAGATCAAGAAGAGTAGAGAAGTTCTTCTCGTCCTCGTCTCCCTCATACCAGATATAAGCAATCAATGCTGTGTACAGAAGCTTTTCCGCCTTGTACCAGAAATCCTGCTGTTCCTTTTCTCCCTCACCCTTGGTATTGGCCATGATAACCGTCACCAGCTTCAGGATATCCTTCTCGGATTTGATATAGGCAAAAGGATTATAATGAAGACTCTTCTTAAAATTGATGGTGTTGAGTACCTTGATCACATAGGGCTGATAGATTGGTTTGCCATCCTCACCCTTGATGATCCGGCCTGTTTCATCCCTCTTTGGTGCTCCGCGCTTGAGCATCTTCCCGACTTCTCCAATCAGTGTTCCTTTTGGATCGGTTAATACAAGACTGCAATTCATCTGCATTACCGATGGTTTTACGAAAAACCTTGTCTTACCGGATCCGGAACCACCGATAACCAGAATATTCTTGTTTCTGGCATATTTCGGGTTCTTGGGTCTGCTCTCCATTGTGATGAATTCTGTTGCTGTCAGTGGGATGTTCATCCAGGGATTATCCGACACATAGGGTTTGATATCCTCCCTGTCGCCCCATTTGGCAGATCCATATTCCACGCCTTTACGGAACTTTTTTACATCCTGCTGTTTCTGCCAGATCAGCAATTTAGCAACAACCGCAGCTCCAAGTCCTGTCAGCAGATCTCTTATCTGTAAGCTTGGAAGGATGCCCAGTATCTGCTGGGAATGTTCCATCAGATACATGATTTTATCACCTGGCTTTTCTCCCGGACTGATCTGATACAGATGGGATATTCGGTTGGCGATGATAAAT
>JAUNAE010000282.1 GCA_030527765.1 Eubacteriales bacterium | reverse complement strand
GGATTTCCCTGGTTATCCTGATATGGGTTCTGACCAGGATTTCCCTGAGGATTCTGATATGGATTCGGATTTGGATATCCCTGATTGCCAGGGTATGGATTCTGACCAGGGTATCCGCCTACCGGACCATCATACATTCCTCGATTCGGATATCCCTGATTGCCAGGATATGGATTCCGACCCATATTTCCCGGTGAATAAGGTCTCCGTGCAGATACTGCCGGTGCCTGAAAAGCGATTTCATCCGGATTCACAACCCAGCGGCTAATAAACAGTGCCAGACCTCCAAAAACAGCAACTGCAATCCACCAAGCAAGAAATGCACCAAATTCGTAAATCTGTCCGGACATTTCAAATATTTTGGCAAGTACAACAACTCCTGCCGGAAAATACCAATACTTTGTGAGCAATTCCGTAATACCGTTCTTTTTTCCGGTAGCTCTCATAATAATCCATGCTCCAAGTACTGCCCATGCAAAAACAAATACAAGGTCCGCAATGAACTGAATGATGTAACTAAACGGATGATAATATGATAATAATCTGATCCTATACAGACTGTCGAAGAACTGGAACAAGGCAACCGCGCAGAACAAAATACCAGTCACCAGTCCACTCTTTTTGAGAAACAGCATAATTGCAATTGCAATGAATAATCCCAACGGCACAATATATGTCACCAGCATATACCAGAATTGTCTTCCGCCATAAAAGCCTCCTATACGCCCAATGTACACAATCCAGGCAATCAACGTATAAACTGCTGCTGCCACAGCAAAAATTGCCTCCATAGAAACTTTGTTCTTTGTTCCCGGATTCTGATAGCCCCTTGCAAGACCAGCATTATAAGGTCTTTGATTCGGGTAAGGTGCATTTCCACTCATCCCCTGAGGCTGCCTGTTATACATGTTTTCATTTTCCATTGTGTTTCCTCCTTTACGTAACATAAAGCATCCCCCAATTAAGAATTCCTTATGTCAGCGTGTTTCTTTTTCAAGCCGAAATGCAGCGATTTATCTTGTAATCGCCAGAATGCAGATTGCAAGATTTCAATTGCATCGGCTGATATTTTCTGAACCCTATTGTACCAGATAATAAATTATTTTTGTAAAAAAAAATCTCCTTCAGCAGATTCAGACCCAGTTCTGTCTGATCCACTGAAGGAGATCGCTCTAATCCGTTCTAATCAATTCTGCGTTTTACATCAATGCATTTCCGAATTTTATTCCAACTCAAATGCACCGGTGTACAGCTGATAGTAGGTTCCTTTCTGATCGATAAGATC
The DNA here is from genome assembly GCA_030527765.1 of Eubacteriales bacterium. The sequence continues at coordinate 3,743 of JAUNAE010000282.1, read as the reverse complement.
CTGATGGCTTCCTCTCTCAATGATTCGTCCGTGATCCAGTACCATGATCGCTTCACTGTTTCGTACCGTAGAAAGACGATGTGCGATTACAAAAACGGTTCTGCCTTTCATAAGGTTGTCCATTCCTGCCTGTACCAGTGCCTCGGTTCTTGTATCGATGGAGGAAGTCGCCTCATCCAGAATCATAACCGGCGGATCGGCCACTGCTGCTCTGGCAATGGAAATCAGCTGACGCTGTCCCTGGGAAAGCTGTGCACCGTTTCCGGTAAGCATCGTATCATAGCCATCCGGAAGACGGGTGATGAAGTCATCTGCATTCGCCAGTTTTGCAGCTGCGATACATTCCTCGTCCGTTGCTTTCAGATTACCATAGCGGATGTTATCCATAACGGTACCTGTGAAAAGGTTTACATCCTGGAGAACAATACCAAGAGCTCTTCTGAGGTCCGGCTTACAGATTTTGTTAATGTTAATTCCGTCATAACGGATTTTTCCATCCGGAATATCATAAAATCTGTTCAGCAGGTTGGTGATCGTTGTCTTACCTGCACCGGTCGCACCGACAAAGGCAATTTTCTGACCCGGCTTTGCGTAGAGAGAAACGTCATGAAGTACCAGTTTCTCCGGAACATATCCAAAGTCTACATCTACCAGCTGAACATCTCCCTTGAGTTCTGTGTAGGTAACGCTTCCATCTGCGCTGTGTGGATGTTTCCATGCCCAGACGCCGGTGTTCTCCTCTGTCTCACGAAGAGTTCCGTCTGCCTCTCTGACTGCATTTACAAGATGTACATATCCCTCGTCTGCCTCAGAAATCTGATCTGCAAGTTCGAAGACACGTCCTGCACCTGCAAGACCCATAGCGATCATGGATACCTGCATGGACGCCTGGCCAATGTTCTGGCTGAGCTGACGGGACATTCCGAGGAAAGAAACGATAATACCTGCGGACATGGTGTCCACTCCGATCAGGCGGAGGTTCGGTGCCTGATAATAGACCATAAGAGCACCGATGACTGCAACAACTACATAAACCAGGTTTCCAAGGTTATTAAGGATTGGCATGAGCACGTTTCCGGCAATATGCGCCTGCTCACTGTCTTCAAAAAGCTGCTCATTCAATTTGTCAAAAGCTGCTTTGCTCTCTTCTTCATGGCAAAATACTTTGATAACCTTCTGGCCGCCCATCATTTCCTCAATGAATCCCTCTTCCTTTGCAAGGGAAGACTGCTGACGACCCATGTATTTCGCACTGGCTCCGGCAAATTTTTTGGAAAGACGGAACATAATTGCAAGACCGATACAAACAGTTACGGTCAGTCCGATGCTGTAATATACCATCATGATAAACAATGTTGTAACCGTCAAAATAGTCTGAATCAGAGTGATCAAACTCTGGCCGATCAGCTGACGGGTAGCATCGGTATCGTTGGTGTAAGTACTCATGATATCACCATGGGCATGGGTATCAAAATACTTAATCGGAAGGGTCTGCATCTGGTTAAACATATCGTCACGCATATGTTTCAGAGTACCCTGGGTTACCACCGCCATAATCTGGGTGTATGTAATGGAAGCAATAATTCCGATAGCATAAATCGTCGCCATCATGGTGATGATTTTGATGATATCTTTTGCCACCGCCTCATAACCAAGAGTCAGTCCCGGTGTAATGCATTCATCAATCAGTTTCTGCAGAAAAACAGTCGCTGCAGTAGAAGCAAGCGTGGAAAGAATGATGCAGATGATAACTACAATCAGATCTATTTTGTAATATTTAAACAGGTAGCTAAGGAGTCTCTTAAAAGTACCCGGCTTTGCTCCGGCTGGTTTTTTCATTTTGTCACTCATGCAGTCTGCTCCTCCTCTCCCTTCGTCTGAGAATCATATACTTCACGGTAAATTCCGTTCATTGCCAGCAGTTCTTCACTGGTTCCCTGCTCTACGATGCGTCCGCCGTCCATAACAAGAATCTGATCAGCATCCTCAACAGAAGAAACTCGCTGTGCAATGATGATTTTGGTAGTATCCGGAATCTCCTCCCGGAAAGCACGGCGAATCAGTGCATCTGTTCTGGTATCAACTGCAGAAGTAGAATCATCCAGAATCAGGATCTTCGGTTTTTTCAGAAGAGCTCTGGCAATACACAGACGCTGCTTCTGACCACCGGAAACATTGCTTCCTCCCTGTTCAATGTAAGTATCGTATTTGTCCGGGAACTGCTGAACGAACTCGTCCGCCTGCGCAAGCTTGGACACACGGATCAGCTCCTCATCAGAAGCATCCTTGTTGCCCCAGCGAAGGTTCTCTTTGATTGTTCCGGAAAACAGAATGTTTTTCTGAAGTACAACTGCTACCTGATCGCGAAGTGCTTCCAGATCATATTCTTTGACATCTTTTCCGCCGACTCTGACCGTACCCTCAGTAGTATCATACAGACGGGAAATCAGCTGAATCAGTGTTGTCTTGGAAGAACCGGTACCACCGATAATTCCGATGGTCTGTCCAGATGCAATCTTCAGATCAATATCCTGAAGGGAGTTACGTTTGCTGCGCTCGGAATAGCGGAAAGAAACATGATCGAACTCAATGCTTCCGTCTGCCACCTCTGTGAGTCCGTTTTCCGGAGAAACCAGTGTGCTCTCATGCTGAAGCACTTCTACAATACGGCTTGCAGACTCCTCAGCCAGAGTTACCATAACGAATACCATGGAAAGCATCATCATGGACATAAGCACCTGTACTCCGTAGCCAACCAGAGAAGAAAGCTGGCCGGTAGTAAGTGCAGCGCCGCCGGACTGAATGATCATTTTGGAACCAAATCCGCTGATCAGCAGCATGGACATGAACATGCATGCCATCATAATCGGTGCGTTGAATGCAAGGATGCGCTCTGCACGGGTAAATTCCTGACGAACATCCTCAGAAGTAGCATCGAATTTTTCCTGCTCGTAGCCCTCACGGACAAAAGCTTTCACAACACGAATTCCGGCAATGTTTTCCTGCACGGAATTGTTCATAGCATCGTATTTCTTGAAAATTCTTTTGAAGATCGGCATAACTTTAAAAATGATGGAAAAAAGCGCAATTCCGATAATCGGAATCAGTGCCAGGAAAATACATGCCATCTTCGGGTTAATCAGTAAACTCATAGTCACTGAGAAAATCAGCATCAGTGGTGTTCTTACAGCTGCACGAATAATCATCTGATAAGCATTCTGAACGTTTGTAACATCCGTTGTCATACGTGTAACAAGAGATGCTACCGAAAACTTATCAATATCTGCAAAAGAAAACTCCTGGGTTTTGTAAAAAAGATCATGGCGCAGGTTCTTTGACAAACCTACAGATGCGGTTGCCGCATACTTTCCTGCAAGGGCTCCAAACGCCAGGGAAAGCATTGCCATCACAGCCAATACGATTCCGTATTTCAGAATGATTGACATGGAATGGCTGCCCATCTTATCAATCAATCCTGCCATGATCAAAGGGATGAGACATTCCAGAACAACCTCCAGCGCCACATAAACCGGGGCGAGAATGGAAGGCTTCTTGTATTCTCGTACGCTTTTCAAAAGTGTTTTGACCATTTTTCCTCCTCTTTGGCACGGAGTGTCAGCATATTCCTGCATTCCAATACCATTCATATGTGTGTTTTAACTAGCATTGTTGATATCAGTTTCATTGCCTGACTCTGTTGATCTGATTTCCTGGATCAGTTTCATTGCCTGACTCTGTTGATC
>JAUNAE010000281.1:4394-5046 GCA_030527765.1 Eubacteriales bacterium | reverse complement strand
CGGCGTATTCGTCGCTTGCGGCTCCGGCGTTGGTGTGTTCGTCGCTTGCGGCTCCGGCGTGGTTGTCGGTTCCGGCATTGGCGTATCCGCTGCCGTCGGCTCCGGCGTCACCTCTGTTTTGACAAGATTTTTTTCCTCTCTGTTTTTGGAGGACATAACTCCAAATCCAATACCTACAATACCTGCAGCAAACAGAACAACTGCCAGTATGATCGGTAGTATGCTTTTTGAAGATTTTGTATCCTGCGGATTCTTATCCCGTGGGTTCTTATTCTGTCGTTTTTTATCATCCGATTTCTTCGGCGTTTTTCTCTTTCCGGAAGAATCTTTGCCTTTTTTTTCGGGAATATCAATTCCCGCCTTTTGAGGCATATGCGCAGTATTTCCCCACACATCATCCACAGGAACCTGCTGTACCGGATTCTCCTGCATCTCATTCTGTGGCGGCGAATCCGCCCATACATCGTCTAGCGGAGACGGATTATCCCAAATACTATGCTGAGGAGTACTAGGAGAATTACGGAAATTCTCTTGCTGAAGATTCGGTCTGCCGAAGTCCTAATTCTCAACATAATCACTACCTAAGACATCTTTCTCGATATTAGATCTTCTGAATCCATCTAACAGAAGATCATGAATTAACAAGACATCT
>JAUNAE010000281.1:0-4384 GCA_030527765.1 Eubacteriales bacterium | reverse complement strand
CCGGTCTGCCAAAGGCTTCTTTCTGAAGGTTCGGTCTGCCGAAGTCCTTCTTTTCCCCGGCAACCGGAACTGTCTGTTTTTTCTCCGAAGCTTTTGGTGTCGAAACAGTTCCTCTCTGTTTTTTCATAAACATCAGAGGTCGTTTTCTCAGTTCCTGCCCTTCTGTTTTCATCAGATACTGCAGGTCATTATACAGCTCTATGGCATGCTGATATCGATTCTCTGGACGATATGCCATACTTTTCCGCAGAATGCGATTCACTTCATTCGGAACCCATGGAATCGGAGGTATCTCATCACCGTTTATTCTGCGTCTCTCTGCCTGCTCACTATCCTCTGCTGTTGTCTGCCTCGGAAAATGCGGCATGAACACATGTCTTCTTCGATTCAGAAAATAGTAAATTACACAGCCCAGAGAATAACAATCCACTCTCTTATCATAGGACTGATTGCGATAAACCTCCGGTGCCATATACCTTTCCGTTCCAACACGTGTGGAAGCTTCCTCCCGTGTTGCATTTCGGATAGCGACACCAAAATCCGTGAGCTTATATTGCCCGGATGCCCCCAGCAAAATATTCGCAGGCTTGATATCTCTGTGCATGATGTTCTGCTGCTCACAATACACAAGAGCACTTGCGATATCACTCCACATCTGAATAATATCCAGCTGGGAAGCCTCTTTGCGCGTAAGGTGCGGAGACAGCGGGTAAAGGAGTTCCATTCGGATCAGAATATCCCACCCGATTCCCTCCTCACCCGGATTTTCCTTAATGAGGTGTTCTTTGTAATTTACAATATTATTCTGTCCCTTGCATTCCTGCAAAATCTGAATCTCGCCCTGGATTCGTTCCACTTGTCTGAGAAAATAACTCCTCACTGCTTCCTTATCCGGCTGCTCATCCCTCTGTGCAGCCAATGCTGCATCCGTAGGAATATGCATAACTTTCAATGCCGCTCTGGAAATATTTCCGGAATCATCTTCACTGTATATTTCGTAGACACGTCCGAAGGAACCTTTTCCCAAAGGTTTTCCAATCTTCCATTTGCCAAAGAAGGGTTCATATTGTTTGAATCTCTCGTCTGACATTGTTTCTCACCATTTATTTCTATCGAGTTTCGGGATCTGTCCATTTCTCTCACAGAAATTATTTTGAGAAATTCAAGACAGAGTCAATTGGATTCTTGCAATCCGCTTTACTCCTTGCAAGACCAAATAGCTGATTCGGTTAAATTATTCTGGGAGCTCTGTCACTCTTTGCTTCTTCTGTTACCTTCACAAGCATAATCGTGACATTATCTCTGCCGCCATTTTGGAGTGCTGTATCCAAAAGTTCCTGTGCACAATTCTTCAGATCTGTATGTTTCTGCATAATGGATTCCATCTGAGAATCTTCTACCATATCAGAAAGTCCATCACTGCAAAGAAGAATGATATCTCCGGAAACAAGTTCTGCATTCTCTGTATAATACGGGGATGCTTTCATTTCCGGCGGCATTCCAAGATACTGTGTGATGACATGTCTGGAAGGATCTGTTCTCGCCTGTTCCGGTGTCAGGATTCCCATGGAAATCATTCTCTGAACTCTGGAATGATCCAGGGAAATCTGTGTCAGTTTCTGATCTCGATAACGATAAATTCGACTGTCACCTACATTTGCGAACTGAGCACATCCATCCTTCAAAAGCATAAGAACAATCGTTGTACCGGACTTCTGTCCCCGCTTTTCTGCTTCTTCGTAAACCGTGTCGGAGATGGAACGAATCGCTTCCGTCATAACATGAGGATCCATCCATGTCTCATGCTCTCCTTTTCGGAGATACAGTTCACGCACTGCACCATGAGATGCCTCTTCTCCACTGTCAGCTCCTCCCATACCATCGCAAACAGCGTACAACTGAAGTGCATCATCACTGGTACTCCAAAGCGATGCGCCATCGTCCATCTTGTCTCTGGCCATGTAAGTGCCATTCATGTAGAAATTATCTTCATTGTTCTTGCGCACGCGTCCTTTGTTATTCACAACGACACTCTGAACAGAGAAGTTTCTAATCGGCTGATTCTCCTTAACAACACCGGTTGCCGTGATCTTTTCTGTGGAATTCACTCCCGGAACAAGAGTATCCTCTTCTTCATCCTCAAGATCATTATAAAGAGCTTCCGACAGATTCATATCCAAATTCTCAGTAGATGTCGGACTCTGCAGTTTTGACAGCTGCACATTCTGCGCTGCTCCAAATCCAACATTCTGCGGTTCCGACGGCTGTGCATTCTGCGCTACTCCAACCCCCGCACTCTGTGGCATATGCAGTTCGTCTGCGGAAGGTTCTTCCATTTCAAAACGACCTTCCTCGAAGCCCTGTGCTCGATTCTTCTTTTTGGATTTGCTTAATGCGATACAAATCACAAGAATTACAACAACAAGGATGAAACATCCGAGAACAAGAAGAATTATTGGAAGCATGGATTCTACCTGTTCCAGGGCTGCCTTATCCATCCCCCCTGTACTTTCTTCTGCTATCACTTTTGCACCTTCGGTTACATCCGGCTCATCTGTCGGAACTGCAGTAGGCTCTTCGGTTGGCATCACTGTCGGTTCCGGTGTTACAGTGACCGCCGGTTCAACCTTCGGCTCTTCCGTTGATCCGCGATCTTCCGGTGCCGGTGTGAGTGATGGATCTGCCGTAAGAGAGTGATCAATATCTCCATCTTCTGCGATGAGACTATGATCAATATCTCCTTCATCTGCCGGCGGGCCTTGATATACACCTCCATTCTCCAGTTCTTCAACGTCTCTAGATTCATTTTCTCCTAATTCAGGTTTTGTTGGAACTGTAGATCCTCCTGCTTCCGGGACAGGGCCTTCTGCCTCTGGATTCGGTTCTACGGACGGACTTGAATGCTCCACGTCCCAATCACCTTCCTGCTCCGGAGACGGGCCGGGATTCAATCTTTGAACACTGCTTGTGCAGGACACAAGATTAATATCTTTCTTGGATAAATCCTCTAACTGATTTTTGTATAATTGGGGGCCTTCCGGAAGAAAAACTTCACTATTATCAAAATCGTACTCTGCACCTTTTAGATGATACTGTACATTGAAATTTTCTGTTACATGAGAAAGCTTCGCATACATACAGTCGATCTCGGTATCATTATTACAAACAGGTTCATTACACATAACTTTCAGATAAAGATTATCTTCTGTAGAAAGTTCCCTGTTATTTATACTTACTCTCCATCCGGCATTAGGATCTATTGTATTAAGATCTCCCGCATTGATATCTTCTGTATTGTCATTCTGCGGTTCATTTTCTTCTTCCTCAGACGGAACAGTTACCTTAATTCCCTGTAGTGTCTTTTTTCCTCTGATATGAGCTTCATAAAGCCCAATGGATTGCCATCTTTCATCAATCTTATGAAAGAGCTGAATATACACATTTCCATCCGGAATCAACAAATAATTATCAACTGTACCATCTTCGTTTTCAGCCCCATCATTATTACTTCCGACGACATTGATCCGCAGATTTGCTTTATCTGTTTCATTCAATGTGACAACTGTATTTCCGACTTCTACAAGCGACTTTTTACCATCTGTCTCATCCAAAAAGTATGATACAACTTTCCAATCACCGCTGCATTCAAAATCAACTTTAAATGTAATCTTAAGTTCATTTACTATCAGCGTGACAGCTTTTATCTGAGTATTTTGAGTCTCCTCTGCACCCGATACTGTTTGCTCTTGACTCTGCGAATCAGTCCCCGTCGAATCCTGCCCTTCTGCATATACATTTCCCATGCACAGCAGTACGCACAGCAACAGCATCCATGCCTTTCGGATCATTTTTTTCATAATAATATCCTCAATTAGTTTTCTGTAAGAATACGAACCTTCACCGTCGCTCTTCCAAGCTGAAGCATATCCTGGTTGCGAACAAGCATTTCGCCTACAACTTCATTTCCGTTGAGATAGGTTTTGTTCTTGGAATTATCCTTTACAAACAATCCTTCCGGACGAAGAACAAGGTAGCAATGCTTTCTTGAAGTTTCCTTTCTCTCCTCTTTCTGAGATTTCAGTACAACATCCACATCGCAGTCTGCACCACGACCAAGGATCAGCTGATTTGTGATCATAAACTGCTGAATAGAAGACTGACCGTCAAAATTAATCAACAGTTCCAACTTCAATCCTGCAAATGCGGTTCCGTCAATGGTTGCCTCATCATCAAACTCATTTGCAAACATTGTATCCTCATCGTCTCCAAAGTAACTCTGAGGTGCCGGAGCTGTTTCCTGAGGCTGTCCATATTGATTCTGGTTTCCAAAGTACGGATCCACGGAATTCTGATTCTCATTCTGATTTCCGAAATATGGATCTAC
>JAUNAE010000280.1 GCA_030527765.1 Eubacteriales bacterium | reverse complement strand
CATAAGAATGGTTTTAATTTAATTAACAAAGAGATGGGCTTTTGACCCCAGTATCGTGCCAAAAGCCCCGTCCCTGCTCACAATTATATCATACGTTTCCATCGGAATGTAGAGATCTTTGACACGAACTTGTCTATCGTAATATAATATATTTAATATCATCTTCGAAAGGGGGCATCGCTTATGCGTCATATCACATATGAAATCATGCATCTGGACCGGGTTGCTGCCATCTTCTGTACCAATGGCTTCAGTGATCCCGTTGCTCCTGACTTTATGCCCTATAATCTCTACCTCGAAAGTGGATCCGATGTAGATACCCTTGTAAATAACATTACAAACTTTCAATATTGGTGTGCGACTCGTGTCATTACACTGGATCGTACTTATGCAAAAGAAATTCTAAACAGCATTGGTGTCAAACAAGCCGTTACAGATAGAGATCGCGCTGCTATCGCCCTTTCTTACCGCTGTGTTTCTCTCACAGATGTATATTGGGTTCGCATACAGGGAGAACATATATCCTTTGCGGATGTTAATCTCTATGACAATCATCTCAGCAATATCTTCATTGATATCAGTCTGCGGGGCAAACAATTCACTGCAGACAATAAAGATCTGGCTCATGATCTTTCTACAAATGGACAATTTCCAAAGGCATGGCGACGTACTGCAAACGGATTCACCCTCCTCAAAGACGGAGGCAGGGATGCTGTAGAACGCGAAGTTCTTGCAAGCCAAATATCACGTTGCTTTCCTGTCCCTCAGGTTCTTTATTCCAAAACTTTCTTCGAAGGCGAGCCCGTAAGTTCCAGCGAACTTATGACAAGCAAAGCGTATTCAATCGCCTCCATAGAAGCCTTTGAAATCTATTCAGCCAACCGGGATCTGTCAACACTCGACTTCATCTTAAATCTCGATGCATGCGGTTATTATATGATGAACATCATCGACTACCTCGTTGGAAACACCGATCGCCATTGGGGAAACTGGGGTGTTCTCGTTGATAACAACACGAACAGGCCCATCCGCCTGCATGATCTCATGGACTTCAATCGTGCCTTCCATGCTTATGATACTATGGATGGTGCAAACTGCCAGACAACCTTCGGCAGGAAATACACTCAAAAAGAAGCCGCCATTGATGCAGTAAGGAGTATTGGTTTTCAACCGGAAAAAGCCTTTGATGCAGCTCTCTTCTCCGAACTCCCACAATATTACGAGATGTTTTCTCAGCGTGTGAAACTGCTTCAATCTGTGCAGGCTTCGGGCAGTCAGAAATAATTCATCTGGTACCCATACTGTCAAAAGTTTTCGCAAATTATCACAAACGCCACTTCAAAAAATAAAAGCCAATGCATAGTGATGTATCCTCTGTTTACTTAACAGAAATCACATCAACTGCACTGGCTTTCTTTTTTTACATCGATAAGTGGATTACCGAAAGCGCCCGCGATCTACTTAATCCCAAGAACTTTTCGAATATCCTTCTCCTTCGCAATGGGATACTGTTCCTTCATATATGCAAAAATCCTCTCCGCAGATACCGCCGGATCCTCCTTGTATGCCGAAGAGACATGCTCATATCCCCATAAATGCTCCGGCATCGAATACATCGCCACATTCCATCCATAGGGAAGTCCCTTCTTATTGATCCGCTTCTTGAAATCACGCATACACAAGTATGTCTTCATCTGAAGATCCGTGATCGTCCCCTCAAAATTCTTCTCACCGCCCTTGCCAAAACCGGCGTCTTTTTTGATCTCGAAGGAAAATAATTCCGCATCCTCGTTCTCCGCAAACAGATCCATAATCTTCTTTTGGCGTATGCTTGCCTTTTCATCCTCCCAAAGAGAATCAAAATCATAACCGTCCCGCCGGGCATTTGCAAAATATGGAAACCATTCTTTTGAGATGAAACCTGCCTTCTTGTTAAAAAACTTTCCGTAAGCAATCTCCCCGTTTCTTGCAATCAATTCCCGCCAAACCCATGGATCCCTTTCCGGATTCTCACTCCACCAGAACTCCGGCACCGTGCGTTCCTCTACGGAAAAGCCCGGAATCTCATTCTTGAACAACGGCAAAAAGCCAATCTTGTTAATATATTTTTCTAATTCCTTCACTGTATGAATACAATACGGATCATCCTCCGTCACTCCATACATAATCCAAGTACCGCCTTCATTTGCCATTGCAATCCCTCTCAGATATCCTTCTCTTTTATACAGACATAAGGAAAACTTATCGCACTGTGTTTGCGTATACAATCAATTTCTCAAAAGATTCCGCAAATCTCAGATCATCTTCCTCCGTCCGCTTCCTCGGCCCTTTCAAATGATTCTTACTGCCGGCCCGCCTTGCTTTCTTCCCAAGATGACGTTCCATCAGCATCACATCAATATTATCGTTTGTGTACCACTTTCCTGATTGATGAATAGGATACGCTCCTTTTCCCAGTGCCATGGCTGCCACACCATAATCCTGCGTCACCACAATATCTCCGTGCTTACAGGAATTGATCAGTGCAAAATCCACTGCATCTGCTCCGGCTCCGATAACCCGAATCTCACTAAAGTCCGATGTAAGAACATGATTTGTGTCACAAAGCAAAACCACCGGAACTGCGTGCTTCCCGGCAACCTTTTCCACAATCTTCACAACCGGACAGGCATCCGCATCCACAAAAATTTTCATACTCATCACCATCGCTCAGTTATACTGCTCCAAAATCTTCTTCAAATACAATCGATAGTCCTCTTTGATCCGCTCCGGTTCCAGAATCTGCATCTGATCACCAATACCTGTGATCCATCCAAAAAACTGTCTGCTGACCGTTACATCCACACGAACTCTGAAATGTTCCTTGTCATGTGGAACCATCCACACGTCCTGTCCAAAACGATCAATCACTACACCGGCCAGAGAATTATGACACAGAAGAGTAACACTCTCATCCTCGCCACCATACATTCCAAAAGTCTTCTTGGCAAAAACCGCCAGATCAAAATTATTGAAATGCTCTTCTCCGACTCTTTCCTCATCGACAATGGTCAAATGCCGAATTTTGTCTACTCGGTAATGCTTAATGATATTTGCCTTTTCGTCGTAGGCAATCAGGTAGTAGTTTTCATCGTCCCAACTGAGAGCCCAGGGGCTGACCTGATATAACTCCCCTGCATGTTTCAGCACCAGTTCTTTTCTGGCATTCCACTCCGTGTACTGAAAGGTAATCTGGCGGTTATGATAAATTGAGTCGTAGATCAGATCCACATTATAATAGATGGTTTCATTCTCCGTTTTGATTCGATTGTAAATAAAAACCTGCCTCTGCAGCTGATCCGCCTCATACTTACTGGTCAGTTTTTCCAGTTTCTTAATGAGCTCTTCTGATTTCTTGCTTGTAATAAACTTTGAGGACTGAACAGCATCCACCAGGAGTTTTAGTTCCGGAAGTTCAAAACTTCTGCTTCCAATATAATATCCGGATATCTTCCCTTTTAGTTGGATAATATCCAGTCCGTATTTTTTCAATGTCTCCACGGCACCGTAGATGGTCTTGCGGTCACTCTCAATATCATGCTCTGTTTTCAAGATCTGCATGATCTCAGTAGCATTCAGAAAATGTTCCTCGTCTGTACGCTCGAGCAGAATATTCATAATGTAGAGAATTCGAAGTTTTTGATCTGTACCTGCTGCCATATGCTCATCTTCCTTTGCAATAATTCTAACACAATTTTGCATCTATAGAATCTGTTTTCAGTCTATCATGGATCTTCCGGTTGTTACAATTTGAAATAACTTTTTCTGTGCCGCATTGGAAAAATCCTATTCTTTCTCCAACTTCACATCTTTGTTTCCGATCAGACTCTTCTTGCTCAATCTGCAAATCGTTCCATGCTGTGTAACGAGGACAACATTTGCCTTTGCTTTCTCACCAATTTTGTCATAAAGACGTCCCGCACTCATGCTGTCACCGATTACTGTGCGTGTACTATTTGCAACGTGACCGATTTCTCCCAGGCCTTCCATCTTCACAACGATCGCTTCCTTGTCATACTCGTTATCCCTCTGCTTCTTAAGTTTCAGTTTCATGCCTGGTTTCAAGAAATCATTACCGTGAAAATAATTTGTACCTGTCAGTGTGAAATAAATCTTACTCATAACCTTTCCCCCTTCGATAATTCTTGTCATCTTCTTTTGATGATCTCATTTTACTTCAGGTACATGTCCAGAAATCTGGACAACTGGAGAATTATCATCGATATCCAAATTGCCTCAAAAGAGTTCTCTCAACGTCTTGACAGTCACTAAGAGGAGTGATACGGTTTTAATAAGCAAAAGATTTCATTTCTATAAGATGAATTCAAAACATTCATCTCTTTTCTAACACATCTCTTATGAAGCATTCGCTTCATCGAAATCCTGCTTAATACAACTAAATAAGAGCAGGAACAGGATGATAGTTGGAAAGACACGATAATGCTATGTTTGTTCCTGCAACAAAAGGAGGAACTGACATGACTGGAAAAGAAAATCGAAAAGTCAAAGACAGCGTTTTTGTGGATTTGTTTTTCACAGATGAAACAGCTGAGGCAAATGAGCGTTCACTGTATGAAGCAATTAGTGGGCACACCAATCTGGAACCTGATTGCAAGATCCGAAAATTCAGAGTAGATCAACAGATCTACATGAACTTTCAGAATGACATTTCATTTGAAGTAGATCAAAAGGTTATCGTATTCGGAGAGCATCAATCTACGATCAATATGAATATGCCTCTACGGGATTTGATGATTTGTGGTCGATTATTTGAGATGTTAATTCCGGTAAGAGCACGATACAAACGCGGCCAGGTAAAAATTCAGAGACCGGAATTCTATACTTTTTATAATGGAGAAGATATCTCTGAAAAAGAACGAATACTTAAGCTGTCGGATGCTTTTATTGATAATGAATCGAATTCAAAAGCACCTTCCGTGGAACTGATTGTGCGAGTGATAAATATTAATCCTGCAGCACATCATGAGATTTTGGATAAGTGTCCTGTGTTGAGAGAGTACGGACAGTTTATC
>JAUNAE010000279.1 GCA_030527765.1 Eubacteriales bacterium | reverse complement strand
AATATTTCCACGAAGAATATTCAGTGCTTCATTCACCCGAAAGGGTACTTCGTTAAATTCAGGTTTGACGATAGCTTTCCTTCGCTTTGGCGTCTCAATATCTGATTCTACCATCAGTTCCTGAAACAGTTCTTTCATATTATCGTTGCTCATATCTCATTCTCTTCATTATAGTCTGACTGTTCAGTACTTGTAACTTTTCATTAGCTGTAACTCTTCTTAGCACGAATAGTTACAATTAAGAGTTCCAAACAGCTTTATTTTATCACATACAATCATTAATAGTAAAGTCTTGCTGTCCTGAGCCCTTAATCATCAGCACCATCATAATACGGGATCGCCGCAAGGACCGGAATATTCAGATAATTAATGATATCATCCTCATCCTTAATCGTTGTATCTGTAACCACTTTCAATGCCGCAATTCCCATAACAATCAGCAGCCCAAGAACAGCACCGAGTGCAAGGTACTTCAAAAGTCCCGGAGTCACGTCTTCTACTGCCTCTGCTTCAGAATAGTCAATGACCGTCGGCTCATTGTTTCCAATGACCTGAAAAATTCGCTCCACACCTACATTCATAAGTGCATTTGCAATATTTCTTGCCAATTCCACATCCTGACAGGTAACCTTAATATTAATAATATGAGATCCATCCGGATTGCTGACAGAAACCAGATTCGATAATTGCTTGTAGTCCAATTCCAGACCGAGTTCACTGATTACTTCTTTCAGTACCCCACGGCTCTTCAAAATTCGCGCATAGTCTTCTGTAAGCGCAGAGCTCAGCTGCATATCAGAAAAAGTAATGACTGAATCTGTGTTTGTAATAAATATTGACGCATCTGCCTCATACGTAGGTTTCAGCAAAAACGTATGATAAGATGCAAATAACAATCCACCGATCAGCATTGCCAGCATTGCCATCTTCCAGGAGGCCAGACATGCTCTGAAAATTTCCATGAGGTCTATCGTGTAAACATCCTCTTCTCTGGCACGCTGAACAAGCGGTAACGTCTCGTCCTGAATTGTTCTCTTAGGTTCCTTTAGTTGTGACATAAAACTCTCCTTACTTACTACCTCTCTCCCGCCCAAGTCAATCGGGTCAAACGGATATTCTCAATCCGCTTCGCTACTTGCTCATAAAATGCCAAGAATATCAAGAACGGTTTTGGGCATATCCACTGCATCTACCACACGGTCATGAAGAACTTCTGCATGACGAATCTCTTCTACTGCCTTCGGAATCTTTACTCCTGAGCACTCAGACAGTGCATCAGCCACAGCAAAATCATCCAGATCCTCTCCGAGCTTTCCAATTGCTTCCATTACACTGCGTCCGAATTTGAACGGGCTGGCAGTTGAGGCAATCACAGTCGGAAGGCTGTCCTTTGTCTCGCTGCGGTATTTCTCGCAGACACCGGATGCGACTGCTGTATGAGTATCCAGTACATACTGGAACTCTTTGTAAACACGATTGATTTCTTCAGCAGTCTCCTGCTCTTTGCAATAATTTCCGTAGAAGTCCTGAAGCTTCTCCTTCATTTCTCCGGTAATCGTATACTGTCCGTCTTTCTGAAGGGACGCCATCAATTCACTGCATTTTTCTGCATCATTTCCGGAAATCCAGTAGATCAGACGTTCCAGATTGCTGGAAATCAGAATGTCCATAGACGGAGAAGTTGTGAGAATAAAATCACGTCTGCGATCATAAGTGCCTGTTGCAAAGAAATCATAAAGAACTTTGTTGTCATTGGATGCACAGATCAGTTTCTCAATCGGAAGACCCATCTTCTTTCCATAGAAAGCAGCAAGAATATTACCGAAGTTTCCGGTCGGTACGACAACATTGATCTTGTCTCCGGCCTGAATCTTGCCATCACGTACCAGTGTTGCATATGCGTACACATAATATACAATCTGCGGAACCAGACGTCCGATATTAATGGAGTTTGCAGAGGAGAACTGGAATCCTGCCTCACGAAGTTCCTCCGCCATTTCTGCATCATTGAACATTTTCTTCACTGCAGACTGAGCGTCATCGAAGTTTCCGGTAATTCCCACAACGTAAGTGTTCTTGCCTTTCTGGGTAACCATCTGTTTCTCCTGAATCGGGCTGACACCATTCTTCGGATAAAAGACAATAATTCTTGTTCCCGGAACATCTGCGAATCCGGCCATAGCGGCTTTTCCGGTGTCACCGGATGTTGCTGTCAGAATTACAATCTCGTGATCCACATTGTTCTTCTTTGCTGCCGTTGTCATAAGGTGTGGAAGAATGGAAAGTGCCATATCCTTAAATGCGATCGTCGCACCGTGGAACAATTCCAGATAGAAGGTCTTATCATCTGTCTGATGAAGAGGAGCAATCGCCGTTGTATCAAACTTGGAATCATAGGCATTCTGAATACAGGTTTTCAGTTCGTCTTCCGTAAAATCTGTCAGAAATCGACTCATTACCTCATACGCAACTTCCTGATAGGACATTTTCGCAAGTGTCTCCAACGGGATATCGAGTGTCGGAATCTGTTCCGGAACAAACAATCCCCCATCCTCAGAAAGTCCCTTCAGAATCGCCTGAGATGCCGTAATTCCGGATTCTTTTCCTCTTGTGCTCTTATAAAAAATCTGCATAATGCCTCCGCCTTTCTTGTATATCACATTTGATGTTCGTTCTGCTTTCATTTTCCTTCTAAAAGATTTCTTTTCTTATAGAAGAAAAACCGTTGGGTTTCAGCTCATTACCTATTATGACAGTTCTGTCTGCCACTTTAGCCAACTAAACGGTTGTATTATAGCACGAACGATTTCAAATTACTATAATTACCACAAAAAAACGTGCTTTCCATCGATTTCTCAAATGAAAAGCACGTAATTCTCTTTTTGTTTGTGAACTGTGTCAAAAGATTCGCACTGATATTTCAAGTATTTCCTTAAGCCTCGGATTTCATATCCACTGTCTCCGGATAGGTGTAATACTCATGTACACCGTATTTGAACAGTCGCTTCAAATCTTTTTCAAACCAGGAAATACCATGAGCTTCTGCTGCTTCTTTCTGAATAAAGAACAATGCACCCTGGGAATAATCCACACCGTTCAGTGCCTGCTTCACAGCCTCTTTTGTCTCTTCCGTTACGGTAACTCTGTAAATGGAGCCATCATAAGTCGGAGAGAACTGCGGCACACCGTTCACATTCTGAAATACAACTTCCATAATTGTATTCGGGAAATCTTCTCTTGCCACACGATTCATAATAACGTTGGCAACAAGAACACGACTCTTCACATCTCCTTCACCGGCCTCAGCTTCTACGATACGAAGCAGCCAGTAATAGTCATCGTCTGACATCATCTTCGGAGAATTAGCCATAGACATGGATTTCGTCTCCAAATGGTTCACTGTATTCTCAACGGATGAACTGATATTCATCTGAACTGCTGTATTCTCTACTGTGGAAATTCTCTGGCCTACCATCATGTTCTCACAGGATGTTCCGATTCTGTTCACTTTGCTTCCCGGCTGAGGTGTCTCAAAAACGCTGGAAACAACTCCTGCAATTCCGCTTGGAAGCTGAGCCATATAGGTGATCTTGCCCGTCCGGCCTTCTTCCGATGCCAGTACACGTCCGTGTGACTCTTTTCGCATCGTCGAGCTTCCGACAATAACCCCTATCAGAATAAAACACATGATGCCCAGAGCAATCATCTGACGATACAACCTGACACGTCTTCTTCTCTTTCTCATACGCAATTCCTTTTCCCTTTTGTTTCTTTCACTTGTATTGTGAATTATTTTCATCTGTTAACATTTTGTAACATTTTTGTAATGTATGAGAGAATTATATTTAAAATCTAAGAAATTGTCAAGTAATTATTTGTCAAAAGGCCTCCGGGCATTATTTTTGTAACATATGTACAACACAGGTGCTTCAGGATTTTTGTATCCACTCCTGCAGTTCCGTCCAGAATTCCAGCATTCCTCCCTGAAACTCTTCACCGCTTCTCTTGATTCCTCCAAGAACAATTCCATGTTCCGGCCCAAGAAGCATCCGTTCCGGCATATCAGCATCTCTGTTCTTTCCATTTTCTCCACTGATATTCACAAGATCGGATTGGGTAAGCATACGCTGCATAATATAATCACTGTTTGTTGTCACTACGGTCTCCGCTTCTGCAGCCGACTGTCCTCTGACGTCCCGAATATCCCAGTAGTTTTCCGGAGAATACTCCTCAGGAAATCTCTGTATCAGACGAAGTTTTCTGAAATCCAGCGGTTCTTCCTCTGTGCGTTTTAGATTATTCCCGAAATATATTGCTGCGTTCATGGAACAAACCGGCATAAATTCAAGATAATTTCGTCTCAGGTAATACTGAAAAGCCGAAAGCTGTCGATTCAGAACGAATACGATTCCCAGATCGTCTGTACGATTCTGAACCCGCTCCACAATCTCCCGGGTTCCCGCAGAATGAATCTCATAATGATAAGGTTTCTCTCTGTGCGTCTGATAAAACTGCAGAAATCCGTCTGCAATTCTGGAACTGGGGTTTGTGGAAATTCTCAGCATCTCCACGTTTTTTCTTTCTGTACGGGACTTCATATGTTCCATGGATTCCAGAATGCTGCAGGCGTGACGATAAACTCGAAGACCTTCCTCCGTGAGATGAATTCCCTTGTTATCCCTCTCAAAGAGTTCCTTTCCAAGATCCTCTTCCAAGGATTTTATCACTCTGCTGACATTGGGCTGTGTGGTAAAAAGAAGTTCCGCAGCTTTGCTGAAGGATTCCGTTTCTGCACACTTTACAAAATATTCGATCTGGTGTAAGTCCAATCTGCTTCCCCCTTATTTCACACAACGAAGCATAAACAGTGGTGTCGGATTATAGAATTCATCCTTTTCCAGATAAATTCTGCTGCTGACTCCAAGATCCATATGGTATTGACAGATTCCCTGCTTACTTAAAGTTTCCAAATCCCAGGCCGGACGACTGTAGGAACTGATCGGCAGCTGACGCTTCAGTTCTTCCGCTTCCATAGTCATTTCTTTACCAACCGTATGGTGAGCATGGGTCGGCGGCAG
>JAUNAE010000278.1 GCA_030527765.1 Eubacteriales bacterium | reverse complement strand
CCCCTCATGTCATAAAGATTAGCATAAAGCAATGTGCAAAAATCCCGACAGCCAAGAACGTTTTGTGACCTGCAACTACCATCTGGCAGACATGAACTTCACCTGCTCCTGAAATTCTTCGCTGAAATCAGCAAGATCCTCAAATGTGATAGCCTCGTCTCTCAGCAATCCAAGGATATCGTAGATCATGTTTGATCTGCTTACGGATACAATGACACCCGGATCCTTGCGATCCTCCTTGATACGCTTTTCAAGTGCCCAGAATTTCTCGGAGCCCTTTGCATCACTGGTCAGCAGTTCGACATATTCCCGGCATAACCGCTCCATATATGCTTCCTGCCATTTAGGCAGTTTCTCTCGGAACAGTTTCCAATCGCGTTTTGATATTTCAATCATAGAGTTCACCTATCTTCCACAGCATTTCTTATATTTCTTTCCGGAACCACATGGACATGGATCATTCGGATAAATTTTCTTCGCTGCCACCACCGGCTGGCTGTTTAGTCCATTCGGGAAGCCCATAACCGGCATAGTGTCTGCGTTGGAACCCAGATCAAGACCAAATCCCATTTTTTGTATCTCCGGTGCTATCTGGGACAGCATCTCAGCAGCATGAGAACTGCCTGCCTGAATAGTTGGCATATGGCCGGGACCAAAATGTCTCTTCGAATGAAGTTCATTCGGCTTGTGACCTCTGTTCTTGATCATTCTGGTTTCGTTGGCTGCTACCGTATAAAGACCAACAATCTTCTGAATCTGTTTCTCATCCTCGAATTCGAATTGATCCCAGAACCACTGCATAGTTCCATGAGGATCTTCATCGTAAGCATTCTTATCCCACAGCTCATATATCAGGTTTTCTGCATCGTCATAATTAAAACTAAATTCACGAATCACGAAACGGATCAGATCCTGATAAGGTTTATCGGAAATGAGTGCATCAGTTTCATAGAATTCATTTACTTCAGCGACACTTGGAATATAGAAATCCTTATCAGCCTGGGCTGTTCTAAGTCTTCTCAAACCCTCTACATCATGTGTATAAGACATTTCCAGGAATATATCCTCAATACGAATGGTCCACAGCGGCCCTTCTGGGAATTGATCAAACATTTCAATAAGTTCCTGCGCCGTCATTCGGAAGCCCTTCTTACTGTTGACAAGATCCAACATGTTTTCAATCGGAGTAAATCCGTAGAAATGCTCCGCAAACTTCAGACACTTCCATACCCATGATGCACGTTTGCGATAGGCCTCGAATTCAGGTGTTCTGATTTTCTCAAGAGTCTCCGCCAGATCACACGGGATCATATACAGATTGCTGCTGGCGGCAACAAAATCCATCTCATTCAGTCTTCCAATCCAGTCATAATCCTCAGGAGAAAAAACAATAGGCCCGTTACCTGATCCTTTTTCTATCAGATTCATTTCCTTATCGCATAAGATTGCAGCCCGATAAAATAAAACCTCCGGATCCAGAAACGTCTCTGCAACCAGATCAATTAATTCTGCTTTCTTTAGTTTTGACAATCTACGCAGCCCAAGCTGTTCTGCAATCACCTTCAGAGACTCCTTGTCATACTGACTGAGTCGTTGCTTAAAAGTCAGTTCTTTATCAAATAAAACTGCCATGGTACCACCTCGATATCCATCATTCTTTATCTACACACTAATAATTTCCCAATACTTCCAGAAGATACTCCTTATACTGCGCCTTCACATTCTCTGGCCCGGTAATCTTCATTCCAGATCCGATACCGGTTACCCAGCCAAAGAACTGTGGGCTTACAGATACTAACACTCTTGCTTTGAAATGGTCTTCACCCTGCGGAATCATCCATACATCATGACCAAAGCGATCAATCACAACTCCGGCCAGCTCATTCTTACATTCCAGGGTTACTTCCGCATCCACACCGCCATACATTCCGAAGGTCTTCTTGGCAAATGCAGCCAGATCAAAATTCTTGAAAGACTCTTCACCCTTACGATCCTCTTCCAGAATTTCCGTATTCTGCATCTTATCAACACGATAATGCTTAATAATTCCGGCCGCTGCATCATAGGCTACCAGATAGTAGTTCTCATCATCCCAGGTCAGAGCCCACGGGCTGACAACATAGAAAGCACCATCCTTCTTCAACTTAAGTTCTTTCTTAACCGTCCACTCTGCATAATGGAATCTGATCTGTTTATTCTCATAGATTGCAGTATGAATGTAATCTACGTTGTAATAAACAGTCTCATTCTCTGTCTTCGGACGGTTTACGATGAAAACATATTTGGAGAGCATATCTGCATCTGTTTTACAGCAGAGTTTCTCCAATTTAGTTATCAATTCCTTGGATTTCTTCTCTGTGATAAACTTGGAGGACTGCACAGCATCTACCAGAAGCTTTAACTCCGGCAGTTCAAAATCTCTGGCACCAATATAGTAGCCAGGGTTCTTTCCTTTCTTCTGCTGGACATCCAGTCCGAATTTATCCAGGATTTCCATCTCTGTATATATTGTTCTTCTATCCGTACTGATGCCATATTCCTGATCCAGAATCGTACATAACTCCGATGCATTCAGCATGTGTGTATCGTCGGTACGTTCCAGAAGGATTTCCATAAGGCGAAGGGTACGGAGCTTCTGATCAAAGGAAGCCATAATGTATCACCTCAATATCTTTATTTCTCTTTCTTCACTCCATATGGAGTCTTCTCCTCTGCCACCATCGGTATGTCGGCAGCACGATTGCCAAAGTCCGGATATAACACCTTCGCCGGTTTCTTTGCTGTAATCACTCCAGCCAGTCTCTCCTTCAGAAGAGTATTTCTCTTTGTTACCGTCACATTTCTCACTGCATAAGAAAGTGCCTTCTTCGTTCCGACCATAACCAGAATCTTCTTCGCTCTGGTAATACCGGTGTAGATCAGATTTCTCTGCAGCATTACATAATGGTTCATCAAAACCGGCATGACTACGATCGGGTACTCCGACCCCTGGGCTTTATGAATGGTTGTAGCATAAGCATGTACCAGCTCATCCAGCTCGGTAGCATCGTACTCAATGCTCCGCCCATCAAAATTCACCAGAAGGGTACGATCCTGCATATCAACGGACTCTATGATACCAATATCTCCGTTGAAGACT
Organism: Eubacteriales bacterium; assembly: GCA_030527765.1. Next base: position 1,939 of record JAUNAE010000278.1, on the reverse strand, counting down.
TCCTTGTCGTAGTTATTCTTGATCTGCATGACTTTATCATTTGGCCGATAGACAAAACCACTTCTTCGAAGACCTTCTCCCTGTGGGTTTAAGGCTTCCTGCAGTGCCATGTTCAGATTGGTTGCACCAACAACACCTCTTTGCATCGGTGTCAGCACCTGGATCTGACTGGCTGGCGTCCGGTAATATCCCGGAAGCTTCTTATGTACCAGCTCAACAATCTTCTTAGCCGCTTCCTCCGGATCTTCCTGCGTCATGAAGAAGAAATCCGTATTCTTTCCGTTGGATGTATCCGGCATCTGTCCGGAGTTGATCTTATGGGCATTCATAATGATACGGCTGGTCTGGGCCTGACGGAAAATTCTGGTCAGGCGAACCACAGGAAATACTTCACTGTCGATCACATCACGGAGCACATTGCCTGCGCCAACCGATGGGAGCTGATCAATATCTCCCACAAGAATCAGACGCATATGAGGCGGGATAGCTTTCATTAGTGCATTCATGAGGACAATATCGATCATGGAACACTCATCCACGATCAGAACATCACCCTCCAGAGGCGTTTCCTCATTTTTCTGATAGCCTTCCGGCGGCTTGAATTCCAGAAGTCGGTGGATGGTCTTTGCCTCCAGACCGGTAGCTTCGGTCATTCTTTTGGCAGCTCGTCCTGTAGGGGCCGCCAGCAATATATTCAGTCCAAAGGTGCGATAGGCTGCAATGATACCCTGGGTTGTGGTGGTTTTTCCGGTACCCGGACCACCGGTAAGCACCAGGACCTTTGCGGTCGCTGCCCGGCGGATTGCTTTCGCCTGCACCTCATCATATTCCATATTTACAGTCTTCTGGATCTTCTCCACATCGACCGACAGCTCCGGATTGCCGGTATTATGTCTGGCTTTCATCAGAGAAACCCAGAGTCTATCCGCTGCAGGTTCTGCAGACAGCTTCTTCAATTTATTTGCAACACCCACCTCCGCAAAATAAAACGGTGGAAGATAGATACATTCTTTTTCAATCTCTTTGGCCGCATCTTCCGGAACAACCTCATCCGGAGCAAACTGCGGAACCATAATCGTTTCACGGATCAGTTCTTCATCCTTTAGCATCTGATCCATGGTCATAATAATACTGGCATCCTCCGCTTCCAGAAGCTCTGACGCCTTCTTGATCAGCTGATCACGTTCTGCGTAAACGTGACCTTCATCCGCCAGTTCACTTAAGGTATACATGATGCCGCTGCGCAGACGGATAAATGCTTCCTTGCCAATACCTAACTTCATGGCGATGCTGTCAGCAGTCTTAAAACCAATTCCCCAGATATCATCCGCCAGGCGAAACGGATTCTCCTTCACCTTCGGAATGCTTTCATTTCCATACTGACGGTAGATTTTCGCTGCAAATGCAGTGCTGACGCCATGATTCTGGAGAAAAAGCATGACATTCTTGATCTCTTTCTGGCGCTCCCAGCTCTCCGCGATCTTATCGACACGCTTCTTGCCGATACCTGGAACCTCCAGAAGTCGCTGTACATCGGTCTCGATGATTTCCAGCGTATCCGTGCCGAACTGCTGGACAATCTTTTTCGCGAACTTCGGTCCCACACCTTTGATCAGGCCAGAACCAAGATACTTCTCAATACCAAAAACTGTGGCAGGCATAGTCTCTTCCCAGCTCTCCGCCAGGAACTGTCTTCCGTACTTGGCATCTACTTTCCAGTTGCCATCGATCAAAAGAACAGATCCAACATTGGCATCCACAAGATTGCCAACGACCGTAACCAGGTCATTGTAGTTCTTAACGGCGCACTTAAGGACAGAATACCCTGTTTCAGGACTTTGATAGGTTATACGTTCTACGACGCATCGTATCTTGATCACTTAAGTCTCACCTGCCTTAATCATTCATAGTTAAAATCATGTTCCTGGCACCATTCGAT
>JAUNAE010000277.1 GCA_030527765.1 Eubacteriales bacterium | reverse complement strand
AAGAGGCGCATTGGCTCTATGAGAAATTCGGTAATGGAGAATACAAGGATGTTCTTGGCCTTTGCAAAGCTGCCACAATTGCTGAAATTGAAGAAAAAGGCTGGTCACTAACACCGGGAGCATATGTCGGTGTGGCTCCAATCGAAGATGACGGTGTGGACTTTGAAGAACGAATGGCAGAGATTCATAAAGAGCTTCTGTCTCTGCAGGCTGAGTCCAATGATCTGATGGATACCATCTCACAGAATATGAAGGAGATGGGACTATGAAAGATATGATTAAGATTGCCTTTAGCGCACCATTAAGTGAATTAGATTCTGAAGTGCAGACAAAAGGCTGTAGAGCAAATAATCCTGATATATGTAAAAACAATGGTATCCCTGAGGTATGTGCATATGTTCGAGATGATGGAATCTGCACTTCGCCTTCAAGAGCTTGGAAAAAGCAGTTTCATAAATTGAAGGGAGAGTGACATTATGACATTACAAGAAATATGCGAACTAATCGTTGATTGTCCTCACTCTACTGCTAAAGATGAAGGAAACGGTTATCCACTAATACGAACACCCAATATAGGTAAAGGACGACTAATTCTCGAAGGTGTTCATAGAGTTTCCAAAGATACCTACGATAAACGAAATGCAAGAGCAATTCCCAAAGAGAACGATATTATCTTTGCACGCGAAGCACCCGCTGGAAATGCCGCCCTAATCAGATCTGGACAAGAAGTATGTCTAGGGCAGAGAACCGTTTTAATACGACCAGATTCACAAAAAGTATCTCCTGAATTTCTGGTATATTATTTGTTAGCGCCCCAGCAACAATATGAATTACTGGGAACAGCAAACGGTGCTACTGTTGCACATGTTAATATTCCGGTAATTAGAAATCTCACTGTAGATTTACCGGATAGAGATACTCAAGATAAAATTGCTAATATTTTATCTTCCTATGATGATCTCATTGAAAATAACCAAAAGCAGATCAAGCTCCTTGAGGAAGCTGCACAGCGTCTTTATAAGGAATGGTTTGTTGATTTACGTTTTCCGGAATCTGAGGACGTGGAAATAATTGATGGTGTACCGGAAGGATGGAAAACATCTACCTTAGGAAGTGTGTGTAAACTTAGAAAAGAATCCCTCAAGCCGGAGCAGATTCCCAGTGGATTACCATATATCGGGCTTGAACATATTCCAAGAAAAGATATTTGTTTGAGTACTTGGGGCGATTCATCAGATGTGAATAGTTCCAAATATAAGTATCAGGAAAAAGATATCCTCTTTGGAAAAATACGTCCATATTTCCACAAGGTAGGTTTTGCACTTAATAGCGGAATAACATCTACCGATACTATTGTAATTTTGCCTCAAGAGGCATTATGGGGATACATTTTAATGACTGTTTCTAGCGAAGCATTCGTAAACTACACCTATCAAAATTGCAAGGAAGGTGCGAAAATGCCAAGAGCTGATTGGAAACAGATGCAACAATATTCGATCCTTATTCCACCTTCAGAAATAGGAAATGAATTTGAAAAGTTTCTCCATATGGTAACTGATAGAATAAAAAATCTTGCTTTTCAAAATATAAAACTAACAGAAGCCCGTGACCGTTTATTACCTAAACTCATGAGCGGAGAAATTGAAGTGTAAAGGAGGTGAAACACCATGAGCTATGATTATTCCGAAAATATCCTCGTGCAGGAAAGTGCCGGTAATCTGCTCCAGAATGAACTGGGCTGGGATGTGAAGTTCGCATACAACACAGAAGTTCTCGGCAAGAATGGTACCTTTGGTCGTGAGAGCTATCGTGATATTCTGCTCACACGCTACTTCCGAGATGCTCTGAAAAAGCTCAATCCCTGGATTACAGAAAATCAAATATCTGAGGCCCAGAAAACACTGGAACACAGACTTTCCACCTCATCTCTTCTGCAGGTGAATGAAGAAAAGTATTTCCTCATTCGCGATGGAATCCCTGTGACTGTGAAGAAGCCAAACGGTCAGACGGAAACGAAGAAAGCTGCTGTTCTTGATTTTCAACATCCGAACAGCAACTACTTCCTTGCCATTAAGGAATTGAAGATCCATGGAGATCTGTACCGCAGACGTACGGACATCGTAGGTTTTGTGAATGGTATTCCTCTCCTGTTCGTGGAACTGAAGAAAAATACTGTAGACGTCCAGAATGCCTACGATGACAACTATACCGATTACCAGGACACCATTCCACATCTGTTCTATTACAATGCATTCCTGATGCTGTCCAATGGTACAGAAGCTAAGGTCGGAACCCTTGGAAGCAAATATGAATTCTTCCATGAGTGGAAACGTCTGGCTGAGGAAGATCAAGGTAGTGTTGCTTTAGAGACGATGCTTCGAGGCATCTGCCGGAAGGAGAACTTCTTAGACCTTTTCGAGAACTTTATCCTCTATGACCACTCCGGTGGCCACACGGCAAAGATCCTCGCTCGTAACCATCAGTACCTTGGTGTCAACGAGGCCATGAAAGCCTATGCTGCCCGTAAGCTAAATGACGGTAAGCTGGGTGTGTTCTGGCATACACAGGGCTCCGGAAAGAGTTATTCCATGGTGTTCTTAGCGCAGAAGGTGCGCCGGAAGTTTGAAGGATCACCAACCTTTGTCGTTCTAACCGACCGTGAAGAATTGAACTCACAGATCAGCGATACCTTTGAAAACTGTGGACTTCTGGGAAAGACAAAGGCTTCTCAGTTTATTGCCTCTAGTGGTGATGACCTTGTTCGCAAATTGCAGGGCAATCCGAGCTTTATCTTTACCTTGATTCAGAAGTTCAATAAGTCGGATGCAGAGCCGATCTATCCGGATCACGATATTATCATCATGTCCGATGAGGCTCACAGAAGCCAGTATGGTATCTTTGCCGATAACATGATGAAGTTACTGCCGACTGCTGCCCGTATCGGATTTACCGGTACTCCGCTGCTCTCCAGTGACAATATTACCGCACGTACCTTTGGTGGTTACGTTTCTGTCTACGACTTCAAGAGAGCTGTTGAGGACGGTGCAACCGTTCCTCTTTATTATGAGAATCGTGGAGAGAAAATCGTTGACCTCCACAATCCGGAGATTACCAATCAGATTCTGGATGCCATCGAGAATGCAGATCTTGATGTGGATCAGCAGGACAAGCTGGAAGCAGAATTTGCTAAGGAGATACACTTACTCACAGCCGAGCCGAGACTCAAATCCATCGCTCGCGACTTTGTGAGTCACTACTCCGACCTCTGGACAAGCGGTAAGGCTATGTTCGTATGCCTGAATAAGGTGACCTGTGTTCGTATGTACAACTACGTGCAGGAATACTGGAAAGAGGAAATCAAGAAACTGAAACAGCAGATCAAATCTGCCTCCCAGCAGGAAGCGCAGGAACTGGAGCGCAAACTGAAATGGATGCAGGAAACAGAGATGGCTGTTGTCATCAGTCAGGAACAGAATGAAATTCAGACCTTCAAGAAATGGGATCTGGATATCAAATACCACAGAACTAAGATGGAAAAGCGTGAACTGGATAAGGAATTCAAAGATTCCAAGAATCCGCTCCGTGTTGTCTTTGTCTGTGCTATGTGGCTCACCGGCTTCGATGTAAAGTGCCTGAGCTGCCTGTATCTTGATAAACCACTGAAAGCCCACACGCTCATGCAGACAATCGCACGCGCAAACCGTGTGGCTGAGGGCAAGAGCAACGGCCTGATCATCGATTACATCGGTATCGTCAAAGCTCTGAGAAAAGCACTTGCCGACTATACCGCAAATGTTGGTGGAGGTGGTGGAACCGATCCTACCGTAGATAAGGATGAGCTGATCGCTCGTATTATTGAAACGATCAACAAGGCAGATGCCTTCCTGTCTGAGAATGATTTTGATCTGGAAATGCTCATTGGTGCTTATGACTTTATGAAGCTGTCCTACCTGCAGGAAGCTGCCAATGCTGTCTGTGGCTCTATTGAGGATAAGAAGACCTATTGCACCTATGCTTCCGAGCTGAACCGCCTGATGAAGTACACAGACCGTGAGGACATCACCGGCCACACGCGCAAGCAGTATGAAGCCATTGCAGCGATCTATGCAGAACTGCAGAAGAAGCGCAAGCATATCAATACCACAGACCTAATGATCGAAATCAATGGAATCATCAGCACCTATGTAGAGATTCAGCACACACCTTCTATGGTACGTGAGGAACCACGCCGGTTTGATATCAGTGCAATTGACTTTGACCTGCTCCGCAGAGAGTTTGCTAAGGTGAAGAAAAAGAATCTGGTAATGCGTGATCTGGAGGAAGTGATCCGCCAGAAGCTGGATGGAATGCTCTTTACTAATCCTGACCGTATCAACTACTACGAGCGCTATCAGGCGATCATCGAAGCCTATAACAGCGAACAGGACAGAGCCACCATCGAGAAGACCTTCATGGATCTGATGGATCTAGCAAACCAGATGAATGAGGAAGAACAGCGTTATGCTCGTGAGGGATTCACCAGTGATGAGGAACTCTCCTTATATGACATGCTGTTCCGGGACGATCTCAGCAAGAACGATATTAAGAAACTGAAGGAGGTTGCAGCAGACCTGCTCCAGAAAATCAAAGCAAAGATCTCTGAGCTTGACCACTGGACAGATAAGCAGGAAACCAAGGCTGCAGTAGATAATCTGATCCGTGACACCCTGTGGGCAGAACTGCCTGAGTGCTACGATGAACTCAGCATCTCCATGTACCGTCAGAGAATTTACGAATATGTATACACTCGCTACCAGTCCGTAGCATAAGGAAACGGCCACACCGGAATCACCTCCGATGTGGCCGTTAACATTTTATTCGAGCATCGATTTTTCGTCTGTAAGTAGTCCATTACTACTAAGGATTATCCCGCAAACCTTTGCAAAATACGGCAAATCGGGTATGTGCCTAAGTAGTAATACGAGTAGTATTTTCAAGGATTTCCGGCATATCTTGCCGTGTATTGCCGATGTTCCCAAAGGTTCATGTAGTAGTCACACTGACCTGCCGTGGCACACGAAAAGTACTCTAGTCATAATTTTTTCTCCTCTCAAAATG
>JAUNAE010000276.1 GCA_030527765.1 Eubacteriales bacterium | reverse complement strand
CCGGACGCACCGAGACAGTTCGTGATCACGAATGAGAAGAAATGCAGAGGAGCATACGCAATAGCCATGCCGGAGGTTTTTGAAGAACTGGCAAACGGGGTTGAGTCTGATCTGGTGATTATCCCGAGCAGCATTCATGAATTGCTGGTCATGCCGCTGGTGGATGTCCAGGAAAATATGACCTCAGCCGATCTGATGAGGATGATCAGAGAGGTAAACGAAACTCAGGTTCCGAGAAAAGAATGGCTGAGCGACAGACCATATTTCTACAAAAGAGGCAGTATGCAGATTGAATTTTTCGAGGATTGAGGAGGCGAAAAGATATGCGTAAATATGAATTGAGTATCAGCGCAGACTACGTTCCAGCTTGGGGCGTAGTCGAAGCGACCAGAGAATTTTTCCAGAACGCCTTGGACGAGGAAACGAGAGATGCATCCAACAAGATGATGTTGGAATATGACCCGGAGAAAGAGCTGCTCAAGATCGGAAATAAGCATTCCAAACTGGATATCAAGACATTACTGTTTGGGAATACCACGAAGGCTGATAACGATGAGATGATCGGAAACCATGGAGAAGGGTATAAGATTGCAACGGTTGTCCTTCTGAGAAACGGAAAGACAGTAACCTTCCAGAATTACTGCCGGCATGAGGTATGGAGACCAAGACTTGTGAGGTCAAGGAAATATGACGGCATGATGGTTCCTACATTTTTCGTGGAGAACAATGCGATATGGATGAAAGCCCCGGAGCACAGCCTGATTATTGAGATCGGCGGGATCACAGCAGAGGAGTACGAAAAGATACAGGCGGCAAACCTCCATTTGCAGGAGTATGAGAAATCAGAAACCCGATACGGGGATATCCTGGAAGACAAGCGGTTCGTAGGCAAAGTCTTTGTCGGAGGATTGTATATCTGTGAGGAGCCAAGACTTGATAATTTCGGGCTGGATTTCAAACCGTCATGGGTGCGATTGGAACGAGACAGAAGCATGGTGAACAGTTTCGATGTTCAGTGGTATGCAGCGAGAATGATTGAGGAATCTGCAGATTCAGATTTGATCAAAAGCTCTATTGACCATTACAGCGGAACATACGTAAACGAATGGTCCATTCCTGACGAGCTGAAGGACGAGATTGCAGAAGATTTTATCAATCGGTATGGGGCAAAGGCAGTGCCGGTAACCAATCAGAGTGATCTGGAGAAGATGAAGAAAAGAGGTTGGAAACCGGTCATCGTTACCGAGGCGAAGAAAAAGATCATTCTGGCATCCAAGTATTTTGCCGATGTTCAGGAAGAATACAGAAAACTGAGAGAGTCAGAAAAACCGCTGGCAGATAGATTTTGCTCATTCATTGAGAAGATCGAGGAAAAGCTTAGCGAGGAAGAAACCAGACAGCTGTATGAGTTTTTGGATGAGATTCAGGAAGGGAGCGAGGGCGAATAAATGGCAGAACGAGTATATTTCCCTATTAACGAGGAAGCGGCTAGAACGGCGCATAACATGATGTCGTTTAGTGAATATAAGGCAGGAAGCTTAACGGCTTCCTACAACGCCTACGTGGACGAGGCGTATGACCTTGCCGATAAGGCGGTAGAGAAAAGACCAGACGAAGCAGAGAGAGTTTACAAGATTGCCGGAAGATATGCAAAGCGATTGGCAGACAATCTGAATGCTAGAAGTCGCATCGGCATGATGTGTCCGTCTGTGATGATAAGTGGTGCAGGGAACTTCCCAGTCAGGAAGAAAGAAAAGCAGAATGCTGCAAATGATAAGAATATGCGAGAGTTCCAGGAGATTCAGAAAATACCGGATCAGATTAAGAGCATTGCCAATGGGAGTGAGATCATCAAGTCTGGGGACAGCGATGCGATTGAGAGACTGGAAAGAAAGATCGAAGAGAAGAAAGCCCGGCAGGAGATGATGAAGGAAGTCAATACATTCTTTCGAAAACATGAAACCTTGATCGGGTGCGAGGCAGTCACTCTGAAGGAAGCCGAAGCCCTAATGGAAAGAATGAACAACTCTTACCATTATGAGAAAAAACCATTCATGACATTTGAGCTGACCAATAACAATCAGGAGATCAGAAGACTGGAAGGGCGATTGAAAAAGCTGAAAGAGGCAAAAGAGCAGGGAGACACTCGAACGGAGAATAAGTATTTCAAGGTCGTTGAGAATACCGAAATCATGAGATTGCAGCTTATCTTTGATGGGAAACCCGAGTCGGAGGTCAGAGACATCCTGAAAAAGAACGGGTTCAGATGGAGCCCGAGAAACGATGCATGGCAGAGACAGCTTACGGATAATGCGAGATATTCCATGAAGATGGTGCTGAAAGCATTGGAGGCGATGGCGTGATTAAATTTGATAATAAGGCGCAGACCTTTTTCTTTAAAAATCCTGGATATCAAGCAACGGTATGCCAGTGCAAGAAATGCGGTCTGTTTTATATACCAGATTTAGGGCACGAGCGCGAAGGAGGTGACAAGAATGGCAAAGAGCGTAAAGCACAGATACGTAAGCAACCGGACAACTTATAAGACGGTGAAGAAATACGATCATCAGCAGTTCGATGAATTTTGCTCAAGAATTTACGAGAGCGGCTATCAGGACGGGATGAAACACCCACAGGAAGAAATGAAAAAAGCTGTGGATATGGAGAAGGTTCTGGAGGCCATCTCAACAGTGAAAGGTGTAGGACCGGCAACCATGGGCAGAATCCGAACCGCGGTTGATGATCTGCTTACAAGAAAAGCAGAGAGCGTGGCAAATGGAGGATCCGAGGCATGAAGACAGAAGCGGTGGAGATTTGCCCTCATTGTATGGGCGAAAATGTATTTCAAGACTATGATCCTGAGAAAAGCGGATACGTAGTAAAGTGCCAGGAGTGCAGACAGGAGATTTTTCTCTGCGATGAATGCCTTCATGCAGATGATAATGAGGGGCAGAAATGTGATTGGAGAGAAACAGAGGACGGAGGCAAGTGCTTCCGGGGAATTGCTAGGAGAACATGAGATGAGAGGAAACAGTGAAAGAGCGAAAAAAGCACAGAACATCGTGCTGGAAGAAACAAGCATGGAGTTTATTACAGATGTGATCGAGACGCCGGATTTTGTAGAGATCAAAGGGGAATGCGGAGGCGATATGCTCTGCTACCGGGTTTACGATGATGGTTCTGTGTATGCGAAATAAGGAGGGCACAAAATGAGCAGAGAGGTCAGCAGATTTACTGTGGGAGGAACAGCCGCAGGTCCGAGCATTCCGGCAGGACCGATTGCAGCAGCATTGGGAACGAAGATCATCATTGATATGTTCAGCAAGTCCTTGATTGTACCGACAACAGACGGAATGAAAAGAGCAAATCAGGGCGATACAGTGGTTGCCTATGAAGATGGCAGCTTCGATGTGGAGGTGAATTCATGATTGTAAAAATCAGTTCAGATTATGGAGAAAACCGGTTCGATATGGATGCGGCATCTGTGAAATCTATTATCCTGATGGCGATGAGATTGGCAGACAAGGATGAAACAGAAGAGCCGCAGGAGCCTGTTACAGTCGTAGGCTTGGAAGATACAGCTGATAGTGTGGATTTGGTAGAGAATGAGGGAAAAGAACCTGAAACGGGCGAATATGAGTCCTACGAGAAGCCGGAGAAGCACACCAGAAATGGCAGTTTATTTGGCAGTGGATGGCGTGACAATATTTCCGCTCAGGAAGATCAAAGAACCTTTGCCCGTAATATGGAAGGATACAAAGGCTTCCTGTACCTGAAATGTCCTAACTGTGATAAGGTGAAGGGCTTTAATGCCAGAATAGAGATCAAGTCGCATAGATGTTCCTGCGGACACGAGTTCGAGCTGAAAGATCTGAAACCGATGTATACGCATTGTGATTGCGGCAAAGATTTCAAATACTTCACCAACATGGATGAAGATAAATTCAGCTATGACTGTCTGAATTGCGGAAGCCGTGTCAGAATGAAAATCAACACAAGAAGGACTGCATACGTGACAGATGGAAGTACATCAGGGGGGGCACGTAATAGCAGTTTTCCATACTCGTTTCAGTCGAACAGAAGAAAAAGCTACAGCTATTACTGATGGGAGCAAATGCTATGAAGAACGCTGGGGAAGCGTGCTATCAGTGCACGGACAGACACATTGGATGCCATTCTAATTGCGAACGATATTTAAAATGCGCAGAAGAATATCGGGAAGAAAAAAGACAATGGAATGAGCAGAAAAAGAAGGAAACCGAGATCGATGATTTTTTGAAAAGGTCGGCGGGGAAAGCGAGGAAAAGAAAGAAGCGATGATCGAAGTGCTGGAAGTAAGAACTCCAACTTTATCGGAATTACTGGAGTTCATTAACCGAATGCCGGCAGAGCAAAGAAAAGATGCGCTATATACGGCTGGGTATGAATTAAAACCGATTCCAAACAGTGCGGATCGGAATATGTCAAATAACATTCTGGTTGAGGATGTCAGGAGGGTTACAGGATGAATAAAGCCATATTGATGGGAAGGCTGACACGGGATATCGAGGTCAGATATACACAGGGGGATAATCCCACGGCGGTTGCAAGATATACGCTTGCAGTAAACAGAAGATTTGCCAGAGATGGAGAACAGGAAGCGGACTTTATCTCGTGCGTAGAATTTGGAAAATCTGCAGAGTTTGCCGAGAAGTGGTTCCGGCAGGGAACAAAGATAGTCGTTACAGGAAGGATCCAGACAGGGGGTTACACCAATAAGGATGGACAGAAGGTATATACGACAGAAGTTGTTGTCGAGGATCAGGAGTTCGCTGAGAGCAAAGCGGCTAGCGAGTCCCATAACGGGAGCAACAATAATCAGGGATATAGTGGAGGAGCAAATCGGAATACTGCCCCTAGCGGCGGTTATGGAAGCCAGGGAGGGCAGAGAAACAGCCAAGGATATAGACAGCAGTCCATGCAGGACAATGATGGTTTTATGAAAGTCGATGACAGCATGGACGAAGAACTGCCGTGGTAATGCAATATCGTTTGGAGGTAGCCAAACTCAAGGGAATGTGCTAAGATACCCTGAGAAGTATACATTTGTTTGTTTTTGGCGTGCATCCGTAAAGATC
>JAUNAE010000275.1 GCA_030527765.1 Eubacteriales bacterium | reverse complement strand
AAAGCTGAAAATGAGACTCGAACTCACGACCCCTTCATTACGAGTGAAGTGCTCTACCGACTGAGCTATTTCAGCTTGTGTCAAACACATATGATATTATACACGTTTTTCATGAAATTGCAAGAAAAATTTCCGCCCCTTCGCAGCCTGAAAACTGCAAAGAAGCGGAAATTTATGTTTTCATACGTTTGCGTTCACCATTTCTGTACGCATCAGATTATTTTACGACACGAACTCTTGCCACGCCTTCGATGGAACGAAGTTCCTCCAGTGCCTCTTTGGAAGCAGCACTTTCAAGATCGATCAGTGTATACGCATATTCACCTTTACTCTTGTTGGTCATGTCAGCGATGTTCAATCCTTCGCTTCCGAGAACCTTTGTGAACTGGCTGATCATGTTTGGCACGTTCTTGTGTGTCAGAGAAATACGTCCAACTGCTACGCATGTTCCCATATCACAGTTCGGGAAATTCACAGAGTTTTTGATATTTCCATTCTCAAGGAAATCACGGATTTCCTTTGCAGCCATCACTGCACAGTTATCCTCGGACTCCTCTGTAGAGGCTCCAAGATGAGGAGTTACAAGAATTCCTTCTCTTCCGGCAACGGTCGGGTTTGCAAAGTCTGTAACATATTTCTTTACTTTGCCTTTTTCCAGTGCCTGAATGAGGGCATCCTCATCAACAAGAAGATCACGGGCAAAGTTCAGAAGTACCACGCCGTCTTTCATCTTGCCGAAAGCTTCTTCATTGATCATCTTTCTTGTGCTGTCCAGAAGCGGTACATGGATGGTGATGTAATCACACTGTGTGTAAATCTCATCCAGGCTCTTCGCATGATGGATCGTTCTGGAAAGGTTCCATGCAGCATCAATGGAAAGATATGGATCGTATCCATAAACATCCATTCCAAGAGAAGATGCAGCATTTGCTACCATAGCACCGATTGCTCCAAGTCCGATGATTCCAAGCTTTCTTCCACTGATTTCACATCCTGCAAACTGTTTTTTCTGTTTCTCAGCCAGTTTGTCGATGTCTTCTTTGTCTTTTTCTCTTGCAACCCATTCAATACCACCTACGATATCTCTGGATGCAAGAAGCATGCCTGCGATGACAAGTTCCTTAACACCGTTTGCGTTTGCACCCGGTGTGTTAAATACAACAACACCCTGCTCTGCAAGATCTTTCACCGGAATGTTGTTAACACCGGCACCGGCTCTTGCAACTGCGCATACAGAAGCCGGCAGCTCCATGTCATGCATTTTGGCACTTCTTACCAGAATGGCATCTGTGCCTTCCAGTTCCTCTGTTACTTTATAATTCTCGCCCAGAAGGCTCAGACCTTTGTCTGAGATCGGGTTGAGACAATGAATCTGATACATTACGCATTCTCCTCTTCAAACTTCTTCATGAAGGCAACCAGTGCCTCAACGCCTGCTTTCGGCATTGCGTTGTAAATGCTGGCACGCATACCGCCTACGGTACGATGTCCTTTCAAGTTGACAAGGCCTGCTTCTGCTGCCGCTTTGACAAATTTTGCATCCATCTCCTTGTCGCCTGTTACGAACGGTACGTTCATAAGGGAACGGTCCTCCGGCACAACGGTTCCTTTGAAGAGTTTGCTCTGATCAAGGAAATCATACAGGATTTTTGCTTTTTCCTCATTACGTCTCTTCATTTCTTCCAGTCCGCCCATGGCTTTCAGCCATTTGAAGACTTTGCCGCATACATAGATGCAGTATGCATTTGGAGTGTTGTAAAGAGAGCCTGCATCTGCGTGTGTTTTGTAGGACAGCATGGTTGGTGTTCCCGGAAGCACATCCTCAGTAATGAGATCCTCACGAACAATTGCAATGACCATACCTGCAGGTCCGATGTTCTTCTGAACACCGCCGTATACGATACCATATTTGCTTACATCGATCGGCTCAGAAAGGAAGCAGGAGGAAACATCAGATACAAGGATTTTGCCCTTGGTATTCGGAAGCGTTTTGAATTTTGTTCCATAAATGGTATTGTTTTCGCAAATGTATACATAGTCAGCATCCGGACTGATCGGAAGATCGCTGCAATCTGGAATATATGAGAAAGTCTTGTCCTCGGATGACGCGATTTTGTTGGCTTTGCCGTATTTCTGCGCTTCCTGATATGCTTTCTTTGCCCACTGTCCAGTCACAATGTAATCTGCCACTTTGTTCTTCATAAGGTTCATAGGGATCATAGCAAACTGCTGTGATGCACCGCCCTGAAGGAAAAGTACTTTGTAGTTGTCCGGAATATTCATCAGTTCTCTTAAATCAGCTTCTGCCTCATCAATGATCTGCTGAAAAGCGGAACTTCGGTGACTCATTTCCATAACGGACATTCCAGTACCGTTGTAGTCCATCATCTCTGCGGCTACTTCTTCAAGTACAGACTCCGGAAGTACTGCCGGTCCTGCGGAAAAGTTGTACACTCTGCTCATTTTTTCAAATCCTCCTCGTCAAAAACATCTTCTATGTTTGCACCGGCCGGAACCATCGGGAATACTTTCAGATCCTGATCAATCCAACAGTCGAGTACAATCGTACCTTTGCTTGCCAGCGCTTTCTCAAGTGCCGGCACAACTTCCTCTTTGGTGGTGACACGAATCGCTTCTGCACCCATTGCCTCGGAAAGTTTTACAAAATCCACACTGTCATCCAGTATAGTATGTGAATAACGTTTATCATAGAATAAGGTCTGCCACTGACGAACCATTCCGAGAACATGATTGTTCATAACAATCTGAATCAGCGGTCTCTTCATTCGTACCGCAGTCGCAATCTCATTCATATTCATACGGAAGCATCCATCTCCGGCGATATTTATAACCGTCTTGTCCGGGCATCCCATTTTTGCACCAATCGCTGCTCCAAGTCCGTATCCCATGGTTCCCAGTCCGCCGGAAGTCAAGAGAGTACGAGGCTCTTTGAATTTGTAATACTGTGCTGTCCACATCTGATGCTGTCCAACATCCGTTGTCACAATGGCATCTCCCTGAGTCAGTTCATATAATTTCTCAATAATATACGGACCGGTCAGCTGATCCTTATCATAGCTTAATGGATATCGTTCCTTCTTCTCCTGAATTTCCTGCAGCCATTCTGTATGCTTCTGCTCCGGAAGCAGTTCCAGAATTCGACGGAGCACTTCTTTGCAGTCTCCTACAACGGAAGTATCCACGATGACATTCTTGTTAATTTCCGCTGCATCGATATCAATCTGGACAATCTTTGCATTGTGCGCAAAAGTCTTTGCATTTCCGGTCACACGGTCACTGAAACGTGCGCCGATAACTACAAGGAGATCGCATCCTGCAACTCCGAGGTTTGAGGCTTTTGTGCCGTGCATTCCAAGCATTCCTGTATACAGAGGATCGGTTCCCGCAAATGCACCTTTGCCCATAAGGCTGTCACATACCGGTGCATCCAGTCTGTGCGCAAGCTCCGTCACTTCTTTGGAAGCTCCGGAAATTACCGCTCCTCCACCTACGAAGATGAACGGCTTTTCTGCCTTTTTCATAAGCTCAACAGCTGTAGTCACATCTTCTTTGCGAACATTCACTGTATCTCTGTTGACGGTTGCCGGTCTGTGTCTGATATATTCGGTTTTTCCACTGGTGACATCTCTGGTCACATCCACAAGGACAGGACCAGGACGACCGCTTTTTGCAATATTGAAGGCACGACGCATGGTATCTGCCAGTTTGCTGATATCCTTTACGATAAAGCTGTGCTTGGTAATCGGCATTACGATTCCCGCAATATCTACCTCCTGGAAAGAATCTCTTCCAAGAAGAGGTGTTCCGACGTTTGCTGTGATTGCAACCATAGGAACGGAATCCATATAGGCAGTTGCAATACCTGTTACAAGGTTTGTCGCACCCGGTCCGGAAGTTGCGAGACACACACCAACCTTACCGGTTGCTCTTGCATATCCGTCTGCCGCATGGGATGCACCCTGCTCATGGGATGTCAGTACGTGAGTAATCTCATCTTTATACTTATATAATGCATCATAGACATTGAGAATCGCACCGCCGGGATAACCGAAGACGGTGTCAACACCCTGTTCTTTGAGACATTCTACAATGATTTCTGCACCAGTCAGTTCCATAGGTTTTCCTCCTTATTTTGCTTTTGGTACCTCAAGGATTGCGCCTCTGTTGCCGGAAGTAACCATTGCCGCATAACGTGCAAGGTATCCTGTGGTAACTCTTGGCTCTCTCGGCTGCCACTTCTCTCTTCTGGATGCCAGTTCCTCGTCAGATACTTTGAGATCCAGCTTCATTTCCGGGATATTGATGCTGATGATGTCTCCCTCTTCCACCAGAGCGATCGGTCCGCCTACGGCAGCCTCCGGAGATACATGTCCGATAGAAGCACCACGGCTTGCTCCGCTGAAACGACCATCTGTAATCAGTGCAACGGAAGATCCAAGTCCCATACCCGCAATTGCAGAAGTCGGATTCAGCATCTCTCTCATACCAGGGCCACCTTTTGGTCCCTCATAACGAATGACAACAACATCTCCGGCTACAATCTTGCCGCCTTTAATTGCCGCAATCGCATCTTCCTCACAGTCAAAGACTCTTGCCGGTCCTTCATGAACCATCATCTCTTCTACAACTGCGGAACGTTTCACAACACCGCCGTCCGGAGCAAGATTTCCTTTGAGAACAGCCAGACCTCCGGTCTTGCTGTACGGATTGTCCAGTGGTCTGATAACTTCCGGATTCAGGTTCTTACATCCTTTGATATTTTCCCCAACGGTCTTTCCGGTTACGGTCATGCAATCTGTATTCAAAAGTCCGATCTCGGCCAGTTCATTCATCACTGCATAAACACCGCCGGCCTCATTCAGGTCTTCCATGTAGGTCGGACCTGCCGGTGCCAGATGACAAAGGTTCGGTGTTCTCTCACTGATCGGATTTGCAAAACTGATATCAAAGTCCATTCCGATTTCATGAGCGATTGCCGGAAGGTGAAGCATACTGTTTGTAGAACATCCAAGAGCCATATCTACTGTCAAAGCATTCATAATCGCTTCTTTTGTCATAATATCTCTCGGACGAATGTTTTTGCGATAAAGTTCCATAACCT
>JAUNAE010000274.1 GCA_030527765.1 Eubacteriales bacterium | reverse complement strand
TAATCTTTTATCTTATCTTGTAACGATGTCTACCGGAACGTTGAAGATCTTAGCAACTTTCAGAATGGTATCAATATGTCTACCGGTTGCTGCTGCCATATGATGGGTAGGACCAGCCTCACTCCATCTGTTGCAGAACTCTCTTGCTCCACAGGTAAAACGTGTTCTCATGTTTGTATCACCAAATGTGAAGATCGGTCCTTCCTCGTTCACACCCTCTGCTACAACAAACTTGAAGTTACCATCTTTGTCCTGGGTAATTCCAAGATAAGTAACATCTCCTGCCGGTGGGTAGAACTGTGTAAGGTATCCGCCGCCTGCTTTTCCGTGGAATACAGGTACGATCTTCATGGAAGGCTTTCTTGCCTGGGAGATGTCAGCATCTCCGGATCCGGAATGACCGATAATGCAGATGTCCTCGTTGAAATCGATGGAGTACATCTCGGACAGCTGACCGGTTCCTGCAATTGACTTCAGAATGGACATTGCCATAGCAACTTTGATATCGCCCTCTACTGCACAAGCGGTTCCCTGTTTGATCAGCATAGAGAATGCCGGAATCAGCATACTGTCTAACTTGCCGGCGATGCCCTGTGCAAATCCATCATAATGGGAAGCGATGAATCCAATCTCCTCATCCTTAACCCACTGCTCAAATGCAACAACGTATTTTGCCATATCCCAGACTTTTTCGATGGTTCCGCCGCCCTCGATCTCGAAGGTATCAAGGATATCCTGTGCTTTTGCACGGATTGCATCTTCATCTGTGATATCGTCTGCGATTGCCCACATTTTCTCCCAGTCAAACTGTTTTGTGTACAGCCACATTCTATGATACAGGTTGGTCTCATCAATGTAGAGATCCATCATACCCGGATATGGTCTTCCGATCTGTGCCAGGTTGGTGTTACGGAATCTTCTACGAACCTGAGCAGCTTTGCACCAGTCCTCGATCTCTGCCTGTACATATGGATCTCCGCCTTCTACAACACCGGTGATTACCGCATGTTTCTTGCCGGCTCTCTCAAGGTCTGCTACCATCTCACCTACTGCACCACATGCATACAGCTCGCCGAGCCATTTTGCAGTGTCAGTGTTCTCATAATCCGGAGCTTTCAGTTTCTGTACGTTTACAAGTACAACCGGAACATCCAGGTCACGAACTGCCGGAAGCATGTTGTAAGAGGTTGCATAAGTAAGCAGCTGTAAAATTACCAGGTCTACGTCTGCTGCACGGAATTTATCTCCGGCTGCCTGAGACAGCTCCTTTGTTGTTACAATTCCACCATCAACGATCTCAACGGTATCCGGAATTGTTTTTTTGAAAGCTTCATACTGTGCCTCAAACTCTGGTACCAGAGATGGGAACTGTGGCAGATAAGCACCTAATGCGATGGAAAATACACCGACTTTTGCTTTCGTATTCACTAACATTTGATAGTCCTCCTGTTATGGTTTTCTGTGGTTTTGCATCAGAAACATTTTCTCAGAAAAAGTGTCCTCTGTTGCTTTTCTATCTATGATTATAATCATAATGCTCAGAAAAGAAAAGGATTTATTTTGTCAAAAAAGAGGTCTTTATTTGCATCCATAAATTCTCAGGCAAAATCCATTGCTTCTATGTAGCTGTAGGGAAACTCTTTATTTGTGGAAAGTTCCAGATATTCCACGTTTTCTGCAATCCTCTTTATTTTTTCGAATTCCTGCAAATCCCTTGCTGCCATCACAGCCCCTTCTCCCGCAGCATTACCAATTGGCCGGATACGGTCTCTTAAGGCTCCCGGCAGCATACCAATGTCACAGGCGCTTTCTGAATTCATATAATTTCCAAAGGCACCGGCCAGGAGAACTCTGTCGATCTGTTCCACCGTGATCCCTTTTTGTCTGCACAAAATCTGAATTCCCGCTGCAACCGCCGCTTTGGCCAGCTGCAGTTCCCGGATATCCTGCTGGCATAGATACACCCCTTCGGAAAAATAATACGTCTCTTCCATGCGTCCGGTTTCATCGATCAGCCCTTTTTGGCGCAGACATGCTGCAGCATCCAAAAGCCCGGAACCACAGATTCCTACGGGCTTTTTGTCACCGATCACATGATAGGAAATCTCCTGATCATAAGAATTTTCTTTTATGAAAACACGGTCAATGGCTCCTGTGATTCCCCGCATGCCACAGGAAATCTTTGCTCCTTCAAATGCGGGTCCCGCTGCCACAGCACAGGCAAGGAGACCACTTTGGCTGTTTCCAAGCACCATCTCCCCATTTGTTCCAATGTCTACGAGAAGTGTCATCTCCTCAGCTTCGTAAATTCCGGATGCCAGAATGCAGGCACTGGTGTCCGCACCCACAAATCCTCCCAGATTCGGCAGCCACAGAACTTCTGCCTCAGGAGCAATTCGGATTCCACATTCATATGCCGGCATACGTACCGCTGCTTTGGTATAAGGCAGATAGGGAGCCAGTGCAAGCTGTTCCGTCGGAAGTTCCAGAAACAGATGATGCATCCCCGTATTTCCTACCATAACGAGCCTTTGAATTTCTGTCACAGACGCCTGTCTTCTTGCCGTCAGCATCTCCAGCAATTGGTTGACCGCCTTTCGGATCACGCTGCTTAAGGCGGCTTTTCCTTCTGTGAAACTGTGGTTGCACCGTTCTACTACATCCGCACCGTATTTTCTCTGGGGATTCAACATACTGCCGGTCTCAATGACCTCCCCGGAAGCGGCATCCAGAAGATAGGCTGCAAGGGTCGTCGTTCCGACATCCACGGCGGCATAGAAGCCTGTGGTGCCCTCTGGTTTTTCTGCTGAAAATTCTCTCAAATCCGGCGCAGTGGAACTATCCATGGAAGATTCTATTGCAGCGGCTGTTGGATGCTCGACATCTGCCGGCATCTCAACACCAACTGCAGTTTCTTCCATCTCAACGGTGAATTCTTCTACAAGCAGATCCTCATAAATTCTCGTCCGGCAGGCCGGCACTTCTTTTCCGTTGATTCGAACCTTGCATTTCCCGCAGATTCCTTTTCCGCCGCAGACAGCGTCCGGAATTCTTCCCGCTGCAATCTGCGCCTCCTGCACCGTCGTTCCTTCCTCGACTTCTACTGTGTGATTATCTTTTAAAAAAGTAACTCGTCTTAACATCTTACATGAACTCCAATAACAGCAGTTTTACATTGCTGCATGTCAGCGATTGAAACTTTCCACTTGTTATCTCAGTCCATGTTCTTCGCAGAAGGTTCCCTTGACGTCTTTCCAGTGTTCTTCTGCATATGCCAGCAGACGATGCCCCTGTTCCTCGGACATCTCCGGGAACAGTAAGAACAGGCTGTGAGATCCGTATTTCTGTACAATACGATCTACATTTTTGAGCCAGTCTTCAAAAGATCCGGAATATACTTTTACCCAGATAGACTTGCCGGCGAGAATTGCTTTGTCATAAATAACATCCCAGTCAGGAAGGGTTCCGTCCGGGCCGGCATCTCCACTAGTCCACTGGAGAGCATCGATTCCTTTGATCTCCATTAAGGCGTCCAGATGCTTGATTGCGTCCGGACCGTCCAGATGATACAGCACCTGATCCACCTTTTCCGCCTGTTTTTCCAGCGACGGTTTAATGTAAGCACGGAAATCTTTAGGATCCATCATCGCAGAGAAATCACACTGCAGTTTCACAGTTCTTCCCGGTCCCCAAATCTGGAATACGGTATAGGCATTTCCGCCTTCATCGTCATGAATAGCATCATAAAATTTATCGTAATAGTCGTAGTAGAGATCGGTCACTTCCTGGATTTTTTCACCGATGATCTCCGGCTCATCCAGCAGGTCATATAACACATCCTGAGCACCGCGAAGGGAGGCAAGTACATCAATATTTTCCATGAGATCCGGCATATCTACATAGAAGTCATTGCCGGATAACCGACGGCATTCCCGGGCAAGTTCAATATGCTTCAGGAACCATTCATTTTCCGGATCAAATACGTAATGAGGTGCATCATCCCAGCTCTCCAGACAGGATTTGAACCACACTGTATCCTCTTTGAAACCAATGTCCGATCCGAGATAAGATGCCAGAGATCCCGGGCCAAAATCGATATTCAAGTTCGGGAAGCTCTCACCAAGAAATTCATGTGTCTCGCAGAAATAGCGATAACGATCTACGATACGTCTGGCATTCTGGTATTTGTCTTCCATGTCTTTCCACTTCAGTTCTTCCGGCATGTTGTAATATTTGCCCTGGCAGATCTGATCCAGATAACCGCCCTCGACGGGAGTTCCGTCTGAATACTGCTCCACTTCCGGTTTACGTACAATGACGCACATCAGCGGACGGCCTGTATTGTTATGGTTCCAATAACCCTTCCATTTTTCCTGTACTTCTGCCCAGTTTTTCTTGTATGGACTGTGCTGAAGATTCATTTCCGGAACCGGTTTGGCGAGAATTTCCTGCAGTCTGGTGTCATCAAACACCCTCTCTTCCGCCGGTTTCTCAGCAGTTTTATCAGATGCATTAAGGTCTGCTGCAGCCTCCGGATCCGGTGCGGTAACGCTCTCCTGTCCATCCTGTGTCACTGTTTTTCCACCGTAAGTCAGGATCAGTTCCTTCGCCTTCTTTGCAGCTGCTGCCGCATCTGCGGTATAGGCATCTGCTCCGATCTCATCGGAGAATTCCTGGGTAATCGGTGCTCCACCTACCATAATCTTAATT
Organism: Eubacteriales bacterium; assembly: GCA_030527765.1. Next base: position 415 of record JAUNAE010000274.1, on the reverse strand, counting down.
CGATCACGGAATGGTTCTGCATTCAAAGCTGCTACTGTATCGCGCAGGGATGGCATAGTCGTCGTCAGAAGTGCAGACAGTCCGACAATGGTAACCTCCGGATGATTGTTGATTTCATCGATGAACGTGCGAATCGGCACATCTACGCCAAGATCAATCACATCAATTCCCGCACTCTCGATCATCATTCCAACGAGATTTTTTCCAATATCATGGAAATCTCCCGCAACCGTACCGAGAATCATTGTACCAATGCTTCCGGAATTTCCATCCGCCAGATACGGCTTCAGAACGTCTACACCCACTTTCATGGCACGTGCTGCTGCCAGCATCTGAGGAACAAAAATGACCTGTTTCTTAAAATTATCGCCGACAATATCCATTGCCCCGATCATTCCAATATTCAAAATATCAA
>JAUNAE010000273.1 GCA_030527765.1 Eubacteriales bacterium | reverse complement strand
TCATCCGCTGCGCTGTAAAATCTGTATTCAGGTTCTTCGTCACCTCATCGCAAAAAGGCTCCGGATATCCTCGCTTTAACAGGATCTTATACAGTTCTAGACTTTTCTCTGATTTTGGTTTCATGCGTCTCCTCTGCTGCTCCCATACCCGGCCTGCTCTTCAGCCACCATCATATACTGTTCCCACTGTGCCTCTTCGTAGGCTTCATTCGGTTTCTTCAACGGTATACCCCAATGCATCACCGACAGCACCGCCGATCAAACTTCCGCGGATCCGGTCCAAATCAGACGCCATGGTTTTCTTTTTCTGTAGAACAGATGCTGCTGTTCCTGAATTTGTGACAGGATTTTCCTTTTCCATAGTTACCATCCTATCGTTAACATTGACTATATTATTCTCATTCATCATTGACACTTCCCTCCGGCAAGCATACAAACTCTTTGCAGCTGAGTATGATTTCTAATCTTTGCGATAAAAGTCATTGAAATTTTGAAAAAACTCTTTGAAATTATACTGATCCGCAGTACGATCTAACACGGCGAAATCTATGGAACGAAACATATCTTCTAATCGCTTACCACCATAATGAAAATCCTTCATGGCACGGTAAAAAAGATATGAAACCACATGTGCATCATTCTGAAATGCACCGCATCCAAAACACCCTCTTCATACATTTCCCCTGCTATCCTGATCTCTGACATCTATGCCACCTGCTAAGTACAGATCCGCTTTCCCGTCTTTGCCAGAATAAACGCCTGATCCCTTTTATTATCCGTCGTCACGGAAAATCCCGGAGTGCCAAATCTAAAAACAACTCAATGATCCCAGACACCGAGACACACGCTCTACTAATCCTTCACTAAAACCATCCAGATCTTCCTGGGTAATTGCTCCTTCTCTAGCCAGTGAAATCATATTGTAAACAAGCTGGGAGCGACGCATTTCGCATATCACTCCGGTATCCTGCTTATCCGCCCGAATGCGCTCTTCTAATTCCCAAAAACGATCTGAAGCATGCTTGCTTTCATCACTTAGAAGTTCTACATACTCCTGTATCAATGCTTTCATATATCTTTCCTGCCAGTCGGAAATCTTCTTGCGAAACAATTTCCAATCTGCCTCTGTATACTCGGGTAAATTATTCATATCTTGTTTGTACTCCCTTAAAATCCCGCATTTGTGAGTTCTTCCATCATCGCCCATTTACGTTTATACTCACTTCTCCACGTCTTCGCAATGGACATAGCCGTTTCTGCTCCACCTGTGCATCTCTGGATTTTTCTCAGATATGCCATCAGGTATCTATATCCGTTTCTATCATAAGCCCTGTCTGCCTGATCTACGACATACTTGGCGTAGAACTCAATCGCTTCCTCCGGCATAAGTTCAGACATCAAAACTCTTCCAGATAATCTTCGTAAACATCCAGCACATAGCCATGCTGATGCATCCGGAACCACTTTTTCATCCTGTTTTTCAGCGTTTCGTCACTTCTCTCCAGGATCAGTCTCCAGTATTCATAGCACTGGCTTGCTACATCAGAAGAGCCTCCATACGAATCATCCATATCCATTGTCCCAACACAATGGAACACTTCATTCGTCAGCTCAAAGGCAAACTCCAGCTCATTATGCTGTATTAACTGCCGAACCTTTTCATCCAGAAAGTCTGTCAGTTCAGACACAAACTGATCCGCCTGCCTCCAGTCTACATACCCTCTGTAACTGTTATTTCGAACTATATGATCGATTTCCTCTTTTAACGCACGTTTCTGCCTCTTATTCAGCTTATCCGTGTATTGGATCTGCAGCTTATGGTAAAGAGAAACATCCTGCCGCACATAGTCAATCAGGATATTTCGACACTCTTCTTCAGGAATACGGCTGACAAGTTCTGCCACTTCATCGCTATCCGACGCATACAACTCATCATCGTCATCTGTATCGTCTGACTCCTCACTGTCCGATGAAAAATCCTCCTCTGCCAGCATCTCCTCGTACTGAAACAGCACCGCTGCCATATGTTTGCAATTCTCGCCACTTCTCGCATAAGGACAGTCACAGCTCATATCTTTTACATGCCCGCCATCCAGTTCGATAGAGATATGATACAGGTACTCTCCTTCCACCTGGGCATCAATTCCCGTTTCAGTAAACTTGAACGATGTTACGCAGCCATCCTGATAATACGCTTCGCCTCTATCTAAAATATGAGGTTCAAAAAACCTGTACCATAACATGATCTTATCCTCTTTCTTATGAGATACCGGTACCAATGACTACACGCGGTTTAGAAAAATAGTGATGTAAGCAGCCCCTCATACGAAACAACCATTTATTTCCACTACAGCTGCTTACTGTAGAGCATACAGGTCAGAGGGATCTTTTTCCCCCGCAATAATCGCTTATCCTAATAGCGAAATATTTATACCCGCTTTCTCAAGTGCATTGTTGATAATACCTATGTGATATGCTGCACGCCGCTTTGCCCTGGCATACAAAATCCTTGCCTGTTCCAGATCACCACTGCGATACAAATTTTTGATCAGAAAGATCATGATTTCATTGCTCTTCCGTTCGTTGAAATAAGCCTTGTCCTTTTTCAGTTCGATTGCCTGCAGACCGGTAATGATAGCCCGGTCATGCTCACCAATCATTTCCAGGTACTTAATCAGCTCCCAGTAATTTCCTGTACTACTCTGCAGTGTATCTACCGCTGCAGCAATATACTTATCTCTTTTATTATTCTTCCGATATAATTCCTTAGCCAGCGTAATGTAGTCAGAAGACTCCTTATGCTGCATTAACCAGTCTGCTATCTCCAATTCTTCTGCCGGACAGCTCATAAGAAATCGACTCAGATCCATCAGTGGGTCAGCGCATCCATACTCATCATAATAACCATGACTGACCAAATCTTTAATAATGTCACTTCTCAGCTCCCAGCTTTCGCACTCCGGCTTTAACTGTTGCAGAAGGTTTTCAGCCATATTCCATACCCTCGTGATCTGTATCTGATCATCTATGTACGGCTCCAGACTCAGGTCATGGAGATTCCTCTGTATCTCCTCCCATTCCTTTTCCAGAAGAGTTTTTTCTTTATCCCTGCTATGTGCTGTTACCCCTAATAAATCATAGGCTGCATCTAGCTGACTTCTTAATTCCCCGTTCTCTTCACGAAGCCCTTCTATTTCCGCCTGCATACGCTGCAAAACCTGTTTATCTACATTCATAGTTATTCACCAGATTTCAATCGCCCGCCTGGTTCTCTCTATCAGTTCCGCACGGAGTTCTTCGCTCTCAAACGATAAATCTCTCAACTGCCTGATAATCAGTTCTTTGATCTGCTCTGCCTCATCGCGCATATCTTGATCTCCGAACCTAATCATAAGATGCAATTTGCGCTCTATAGAACTGAAGCCAATGGCAAATTCAAGCGCTTCTGTACCCGCTATACGCATTCTCTCGTCTGAATGATCTAAAGACAATATTTCCAGTTCATCCAGCAGAACCTCTTTCCCTACAGCTTCCGGCACAAGGATTTCATTTTTTCTGAGAATGTCCTCTGATGCATCACTGATCTGGTACTGTACTTGAAAGGTATCATACCCTTCCAGCATCTTGGCTGTTTCCTCAGGAGTAAATAACTCCCCATCTATCTCAAAATGTACACCACCATTCGTTGTCACGATACGCATATTTCCCTTTGCCTTAAGGGCATAATATCCATCTTCTCGTTCCAGGAGATTAGACAACGGGCGTGTCTTCTTTATCTTCTCAATCGTTCGGCAGCTGACCACATCTGCAGCTTTTCGCAGCAATGCGTTCAGCCCCTTGCCGGCAGATTCTGATACATCAGCAATAACAGTCACGCTTCTGTGGCTGTCCGTTTCATTAGCATGCCACTGAACAATAGTCCCAAGAATTAAATGCTCCAGCTGAAACTGATGCAGTTCCTGTTCATCATCCATAATATAGATGAATTCAGGATAGTGAAATTCATCTGCGATGCGCATCCTACTAAGCATTCTGGTATTGTGGCAGGAAAGACAATAAGCCCCTTCACCCTCAATATAGATCCTGACATCTTTGCTGCCGCATATTTTACATCTGTTCATAATTTCTCATTTACTCCCACAAACAGTATCTGATCATCAGTCATGCATCTGAATTGTGCCAAATTTAAGAACAACTCAATGGTGCCTGGCACCGAAACAACCGAGACATTTATGCCATGTCACTGAGGCCAAAGTCGTACTGTAAATAGTCCGGCAGTGTCTCATCCATATGGATATCGTACAGGTATGTTACATTCTGCTTTCCTGTCGATGAATCCTCTTTCAGCTGCTTTCGCTCGTTATCAAACTTTCCATCTCCCACGTAGGTAAAGGGCAAGCGTACGCCGTGTTCTTCATCTACTTTTCTGATAAACAGATGGACATATTTACACAGTCGTAACGCCTGTAAATCCTTTGGGGAGATATTGTTCTCACACTCCCACTGGAACAGATTCGGTGCTAGAAACTTGTCTTTGTACTGCAATCGTTCTGCCAGGGACGCGTCTTTCTTCAATCCTGCAAAAACCAGTGCATAATCATCATAAAAATAAGTTCCCTTCATCTTATCGCCTGGGGTTTTCAGCAGTTTTCTCTGTACTTGATCTTTTCTGTAGTTATGCCACAGTACAAATTTCTCTGCATGCTTATAGGTGCTTTCATACTGAGTCAATCCATACTCCAGCAGGTCTTCCATATATTCTCTTAGCTGATCATCCATCTGCACGTTCAGGGTAAGCAGCTGATCCTGTTCTACGATCAAGCCTTCTTTCAGCATAAACTTGAATGTATGTGCTATCTCTTCCCCAGTGACCTTTACTACCTCTTGTCGCAAGATCTGTTCCATGTCACTGACAGACTGCTTTTCATCTAAAAGATACTTCATCACTACATACTCATGTGGTCTTACCAGCGGCAGCAGCTCTGAACATATCTTAATAAACGACTCCTGATCATCTGAAAAATCAGCAATGTCTTTGACTTCGATTCCCTTTAAAAAGCCATAGTAACTAGATGTCTTCTTACCCCTTATTTTCGCCTGCATAAATCGCATCAGGTCCGGTGCGCAGTCGTTATTTAAGAAGTCCATATGCTTCGGTGCATATTCAGC
>JAUNAE010000272.1 GCA_030527765.1 Eubacteriales bacterium | reverse complement strand
TCTTCGATAGTTCCATTCGATTTGAGCTGTCATTTATGAATATGGCAACGGATGCATCGAATTTTGAGAAGATGATTCACATTCCGTTTAAGAAGGATAACTTCAATCCGGTCAGAAGTGAGTACAGTACGATGCTGAAGCGTCAGCTTGCGCAGGGCAATAATGGTCTGACAAAGACCAAGTATCTGACCTTTGGCATTGAAGCAGACTCTATGAAGCAGGCAAAGCCGAGACTGACGCACATTGAAATCGATATTCTCAATAACTTCCGAAAACTGGGAGTCAGAGCAATGGTTATGAATGGCAAAGAAAGACTTCATCTGATGCACGATATGTTCCACATGGGAGATACGGATAAGTTCATGTTTGACTGGAAGTGGCTGCCAAAAAGCGGTTTATCCGTGAAGGACTTCATTGCACCGACCTGCTTTGCGTTCCCGAAAAGCAGGGTATTTCAGATGGGTGGTATGTATGGATCTATGTCTTATTTGCAGATCACAGCTTCCGACCTTTCTGATCAGATGTTAAAGGACTTCTTGGATATGGAGTCCAGTCAGATTCTGACGATGCACATTCAGTCCGTGGATCAGAATAAAGCAATCAAAACCATCAAGAGAACCATTACGGAGCTTGATCGTTCCAAGATTGAGGAGCAGAAGAAGGCAGTTCGTTCCGGATATGACATGGACATCATTCCAAGTGACCTTGCCACTTATGGTAAAGATGCAAAGGCACTGCTTAAGGAATTACAGTCTCAGAATGAGCGTATGTTCTTGCTCACATTCCTCGTGATGAACACCGGCATGACAGAACAGGAACTTGAAACCAATGTATTCCAGGCATCCAGTATCGCGCAGAAGTATAACTGCAATCTCAGAAGACTGGATTATCAGCAGGAACAGGGACTGATGAGTTCACTGCCTATTGCACAGAATCAGATTGAAATCGAAAGAGGCATGACAACCAGTTCCACAGCCATCTTTGTACCATTCACTACGCAGGAGCTTTTCCAGAATGGAAAGGAAGCACTGTACTATGGTCTGAACGCATTATCCAATAACCTGATTATGGTGGATCGAAAGGCATTAAAGAACCCGAATGGATTGATCCTTGGTACACCTGGTTCCGGTAAATCCTTCAGTGCAAAACGTGAGATTACCAATGCATTCCTTGTCACGGATGATGATATTATCGTCTGCGATCCGGAAGCGGAATATACCGCACTGGTTCATAAGCTCGAAGGTCAGGTCATTAAGATCAGTCCATCCAGTACCCAGTATGTCAATCCGATGGATATCAACAGTAACTACTCCGAGGAAGATAACCCGATTGCCTTAAAGGCAGACTTCATTCTTTCTCTTTGCGAGCTGATTGTTGGCGGTAAGGAAGGATTGCAGCCAATCGAGAAGACTGTCATTGACCGTTGCGTGCATCAGATCTATCAGAAATACTTTGAGAATCCGGTTCCTGAAAATATGCCGATGCTGCAGGATTTGTATGAAGCATTACTCGCACAGGAGGAGAAGGAAGCGCATCATGTGGCAACGGCATTGGAAATCTATGTGTCAGGTTCTTTGAATCTGTTTAATCATCGTACCAATGTCGATATTGATAATCGTCTGGTGTGCTATGACATCAAGGAACTTGGTAAGCAGCTGAAAAAGATCGGAATGCTCGTTATTCAGGATCAGGTCTGGGGCAGAGTAACAGCCAATAGAAACAGTGGTAAGACAACCAGATACTATATGGATGAGTTCCACTTGCTCTTAAAAGAAGAGCAGACAGCAGCCTATTCCGTAGAAATCTGGAAGAGATTCCGTAAATGGGGTGGTATTCCGACAGGAATCACGCAGAACGTGAAGGACATGCTCTCTTCTCGTGAAGTCACCAATATCTTCGAGAACTCTGACTTCGTATATATGCTGAATCAGGCAGCCGGAGATAGACAGATTTTGGCTCAGCAGTTAAACATTTCACCACATCAGCTGTCCTATGTAACGCATTCCGGTGAAGGTGAAGGACTTCTGTTCTATGGAAATGTCATCCTGCCATTTGTGGATCACTTCCCGACAGATCTTGAACTCTATAAGATTCTGACAACAAAGCTGTCAGAGGTAACAGAACGAGAGGAGGCTTCATAAGATGGCAAAAAAGGAGCCTTTCAGCAAGAAATTGCATAGAGAACGTGAGGGTGCAGATAACACCCTCCGTAGTTCTCGTAAAGCAGGTGCAAAGGTAACCGATGCACCAAATAAAAAGAAAACCCAGCAGCGAAGGACAATCAAGCGAGAGTCTGACGAAGCAAAGGCGAGATCAAAGAAACTTCGAATTGAACAGACTGCTGGTGAAACAACAGCCAGAAATGCACAGACGACTGTACGAAATGGCAAGGAGATTATAAATCCTAAGCGACCGGGCAATGTATTCACGAATACAGCATCTGCAAGAGGACATCAGATTATCAATCAGCAGAATGAAGACGGAAATGTTGGTGTGGAAGCCACACATTTTTCAGAGGAGGTTGCCGAAGGTTCAGTCAAAACAGCGCAGTATGCCAAGTACAGTCATAAGTTGAAACAGTACAAGAAACTGGAGAAGCTAGAGCACCGTGCTGATAAGGAAGCGGTGGATGAAATCTTGAAGGAACGCATGGCAGCTGATCCATCCTCAGGTACGAACCTGTTTTCCAGATGGAGACAGAGACAAGTCATTAAGAAAGAATATGCTGCAGCAAAAGCCGGAAGATCCGGTGCAGGAGCAACTGCAGAAGGTGCAAAGAAAGCAGCCAAAGAAACAACAAAGATTACAGAAAAGGCGATGGAGTTTGTGAAGTCACATTCTCATATCATTCTGATTATCGCTGCAGTTGGACTGCTCGTCATGGTGATTTCCGGAATGCTTTCATCCTGTTCTGCGATGTTTACCGGCACAGGAAATGTGGTACTTGGAACATCCTTCACAGCAGAGGATGCAGATATCCTTGGAGCAGATCAGGATTACACTGCCTTAGAAAATGCACTGAGAAATCAGATTGATCGAATTGAGTCTACGCATCCTGGATACGATGAGTATCGATACAATCTCGCAGAAATCGGACACAATCCGTATGAGCTGGCAGCACTGCTGACAGTGGAATATGAGGATTACACCCGTGCAGAAGTACAGAGCAGACTGCAGAGTATCTTTGATGCACAGTATGAGTTGAGCTTGGAAGAAGAGGTAGAGATACGAACCAGAACTGAAACACGTACCGAGACCTATACGGATCCGGAGACTGGGGAAGAGACAGAAGACGAATACGAGGTGGAAGTTGAGTATGAGTACTATATCCTGAATGTCACGCTGACCAATAAGGGTGTCAGTATGGTGGCTCGAAGTTCCGACCTAGGTGATGATCAGATGGAGCGCTATGACATCCTGCTTGAGACAAGAGGCAATCGCGATGACCTGTTTGGTGATGTGTCATTCTCAGTTCCTGGTGGAGAGTATACCGATTATGACATTCCGGGAGAAGCACTGACCGACGAGAAATTCAGACGAATGATTACGGAAGCAGAAAAGTATCTTGGCTATCCGTATGTATGGGGAGGTTCCTCTCCATCAACCAGTTTCGACTGTTCAGGCTTTGTGTGCTGGGTATTAAATCACAGTGGCAATGGTTGGAATGTAGGAAGAACAACAGCAGAAGGATTAAGGCAGATGTGTGCCATTATTCCACGAAGTGAAGCAAAACCGGGAGATTTGATTTTCTTCCAGGGAACGTATGAGACAGCAGGAGCCAGTCATATCGGTATCTATGTAGGGAACGGGATGATGATTCATTGCGGCAATCCGATTTCCTACGCTTCAATTGAAACAAGTTACTGGCAACAGCATTTTTACTGCTTCGGCAGAATGAGATAGGAGGCAAAACATGAGTATCAAATTAGAGAAAATCGCTGCAGAGCGAGAGAAAGCACGTAAGAAACGTGATGAATGGGATGAGCGAGTTAAAGAATGGGATCGCAAATATCAGGATCAGGAGAATGCAGAAATCTGTGATGTGGTTCATGCAAGGAATCTGACACCGGAGCAGCTTGCAGAGATTATCCGTATTGCATCGCAGGGAACACCGAATCCGGATAAGCTGGGATTTTTAAATGACGAGGAGGGCGAAGAATAATGAAGAGAATTCTTGCAGTGATGTTAGCTTGCACGATGATGGAAGGAGGTACTTCCGTCACGGCATTTGCAGCATCCAATGAAACGGAAACACAGACCGAGACAACAGTAGCGGAGACTAAGACTGATGAAAAAGCATCGACAAATGCAGAAGACAGTACCACGAAATCCGATGATGAGAAGATGACGGAAGCTGAGGTGCAGGAACAGATCAATGTGACAGAATCCGATGATGGAACTGTCACATTTTCTTATGGAGATTGGCAGTGGTCCATGGGCGATACCAAGGAAAGCTCGAAGGAAGGAACTGTAACAGATGTGAATTCTTATCTGCATCTTCGTAATGGTGCAGGCATGAATTACGACATCATTGGTCATCTGCTTCCAGGTGCGCAGGTAGAAGTAATTGGGGAAGATGGTGACTGGTATCATGTCATCGTTCCGGAACAGACTGGTTATGTACACAGTGATTATCTGAAGGTGTTAGAGAAGACCGGCACGAAAGATGTGGATGAGGAGATGCTTGGAAAGCTGCTTTATATGATGATGCTTAGCTCAAACAGCAAGAACAGCGCTCCACTCACTCCGGATGGCAATATGACGCTTGTAGATGATATTGGATCAACAACTGGTGCAGGACAACAGTTCCTTACCTTTGTTACCAAGTCCGGTAATACCTTTTATATGATCATCGACCGTAATGATAAGGGCGAAGAGAATGTACACTTTTTGAATCTGGTAGATGAAGCAGACCTTCTTGCACTTATGGATGAAGATACTGCTAATCAGATCAAACAGCCGGATACAACTGTAGAACCGGTAGAGGAAAAGACGACTGAAGTAACCGAACCGGAACCTGAAAAAGAGCCGGAACCTGTAAAGAAGAAATCACCGGTCATTGCACTGATTCTTCTGTTCTTACTTGGCGCGGGAGGTGTAGCAGGATTCCTTTACTTTAAGATGAATGATAAGAAGAAAGTCTCTACAGATTCAACAGATCCGGATGCAGACT
>JAUNAE010000271.1:4777-5213 GCA_030527765.1 Eubacteriales bacterium | reverse complement strand
CATGATTGGAAGAAGGGAGAACAAAGAAGTCTCCGCCGACCTGATCAGCAACCTGCTCCATGAAATCCGGATAGGCGATTACGCTGGCTCCGTTCATGGTGCTTTCCACGGATGCTACATACATCTGAGGGCCATCCATAGGAGGCATCATATCTGCCGGCATTCCCATGAGACCGCTCAACACCTCCTGCATAGTACGGAAGGTAGCAGGATTATTGATCACTGCGGCGTCCATTGCATCCTGATGAAGCTGGTCTGCAGTAATACCATAGTTTTCGAGCATCTGATTGGTAATCAGAACACTGGAGACACCATTTTCACTCTGATCGAGCTGAGCACGATATACAAGGGACATATCCTCGATATCCTTATGAGGGATATTGACCAGCATCTCTGCATTACGATCAGTCGGAATTACCTGTACGACCAGAGATTT
>JAUNAE010000271.1:4258-4767 GCA_030527765.1 Eubacteriales bacterium | reverse complement strand
CTGGTCATAGTTGATCAAGTCATTCACATCGATCTTAGGCATGTCAGTGATGATATCTGCCGCATGAGAAATCAGGTCATCTGCTACCTCATCAAATGATTTTCCATCAAACATCTGACTGTAAACCTGGTCCAGATTAAGAGTAGCTGCAACAGGACTGTCATTCGGCTTGATACTGAGTCCGGTATAGGACTCACCCTGAAGCTTCTCCACCGGCTGGATACCAACCTCAACTCCCCACATACGATCCTTTGCTTCCTGCAGGATCTTATCCTGAAATTCTTTGAAATCCATCATTTCTTTTATCTCCTTCTAAATTAGCTAATACAAATTGCCTTTGTCTTCTCGCCGGTCGCTGCATCTACCAGAAATCCATAGCGATTTGCCAATGCAGACATGACACTGGTCACATCCTCAAAGGTTACGGTTCCCTCCTGTTCCGGTTCATCCTCCATGTAGATAACTGCGCAGGGGCCAATGATATATTTCTTGTCCCCAAGGGTTTTCAT
>JAUNAE010000271.1:0-4248 GCA_030527765.1 Eubacteriales bacterium | reverse complement strand
CTATTGGGATCGCAGGTGATGAAGAGATTGTCGCAATCCGGCACTGGCTCAAACACGGAAACCTTATTAAACCAGTCGAATCTCTCTTTACACTCCTGAGAGAATGCGATCTCGGCATATCCGGAAGGGGTAAGGATCAGCACCTCGTGATCATCCTCCTCTTCGCCATCCGCCAAAGCCTCTGTATCATCGAGCTCTTCGAATGCCAGCTCTGAAAATGCATCGCGAAGCTGCAGTACACAGGCTGCTGTCTGGACAAGCAATGTACCAAGATGATCCAGGATCACCTCCATATCCGTACTTCTATAGCCTTCTTCTGGCGGAATCGGTTCCTCATGGGCCTGGAAGCTCTGACGAAATGCTTCCGGAATTGCATTGTTACCACCTTTGATTTTTAACTTGTTCATTGTCTTTCTCCTTCGAAAAATGAAATTAAAAAAGACACTCCTTAGAATTTGCATCCTTAAGAGTGTCTGGCTAACACGATATCAAATTGTAAATGCGATTGATCATCTTGCCTGATCCCTCGCTTTCTTTTTCTGCCACTGTTCAAGCAGCTTAAAGATCTGCTCCTCCATCTGCTTCGGCGTGTAGGATTTCGGGAAATACTTCTGCAGCTTATCTGTGCTGATACTTACCTGCGCAGTCTCCGGTTTCTTTGGCTGTTCCATGAGCTCACACATGGCATCAAGAGAAGTATCACTGGCCGGATCATCGTCGTCGTCTCCATCACCCTGAGCCTTCTTCTGAGATCTTCGCTTAAGCTCCTGAGCCTGGGAAAGAGAGGGCGATGCCTGAGAATAATCCAGTGCTTCGAGGAAATCTCTCTGTTCCTCTTCTGTGAGATAGGAGAGTTCAACCGCCGGGTTAAAAGCGATTTCCTTCTTATCGACCTTCTCTAATAGTTCGGGGATCAGATAGGTTAAGCGGATGTAGCGGAAAATCTGATTTTTGCTTTCTCCAGTCTGCTCTGCCATAATCTCTCCGGTACGCTTCCCAAAATTGGTCCCAAGTTGGGAACAATTTTCTTTGGATGGTCTTCCAGCCATTCTCTTGAGAGCTTCATTCTTCATTTTATAAGCAAAGGCTCTTTCACTCGGAAGAATTGTCTCTCTTTGAAGATTAGAATCAACCATTAACATGGTTGCCGCATCATCATCCAAATTCCTGACAATTACCGGCATAGTCTCAAGCCCTGCCTGCTCTGCGGCATGGTGCCTTCGATGTCCGGATACCAGCTCATAGCCACCTTCCGGTCTAGGTCTTGCAATCGCCGGTGACAGAACACCAAACTGAGCAATACTCTCAACCGTTCGAAGCATGGCCTCATCATCGATTACCTTGAAGGGATGATTTTTAAAGGGATACAGCTCTCCAAGAGGAATCTGCTGAACCTTTTCCAACTGAGCGTCCTGTCTGGTTTCTTCGGTAGAGAAGATCTCATCATAACTCTGGAGACTGACGTTTAAGCCTTTTTTCGGCATTGTGCAGCACCTCCTTTGTCAAAACTCGATAAGCATCTGCCACCTTTCCCTTCGGATCATGCTCATAGATGCTTTTTCCTTCCGCACTGATTTCTGCAGCACGGATAGATCTTGGAATATCCGTCTTATAAACCTTAATCTTCCCACCATATGCCTCACGTATCAGATTACTGATTTCCTTGGCATAGTTGGTTCTGGCATCCACCATGGTAAGAAGAATTCCTTCAATCTTCAGTTTGGGATTGATTTGCCTCTTAACCTTGTTGATGGTATTAAGCAGCTGCTCTAAGCCCTTTGCACTCAGATAATTTGCCTGCACCGGAATCAGCGTCTGCTCCGCTGCAGCCAGAGCATTTACCGTAAGCATCCCAAGGCTGGGAGCACAATCCAGAAGGATAAAGTCATAATCCTTCTTCACAGTATCCACATACTGCCTGAGAATACTTTCCCTGCTCATGGCATTTACAAGAGATACCTCTAAGCCGGAAAGCTCGATGCTGGAAGGAAGAAGATCAACACCTTCCCTGTGATGCAGGATTCCTTCGCCAGGCTGAACCTCCTGGTCGTTCATAATCTTGCTCATGACAGTCGCCACTGTGGAATTCAGATCATCCGGCCTCTGCCAGCCAAGTGCTATTGTCAGACTCGCCTGGGGATCCATGTCGATGCAGAGCACCTTTTTCCCTTCCATGGCAAGTCCCACACCAAGATTCTCACAGGTTGTGGTCTTGGCTGTGCCACCCTTCTGGTTTACAACAGCGATGACGGTTGCTTTATTTGCCATTCTTGATCACCTCAGCCTTTTTCTCCATTGCTTCTTTTCTGTCTGGATTCTGTGTAGTTTCAACTACACCGACCCATTTAGGGTCTGCTACGAATGCATCGTAAGGCATTCTTTCTCTTTCTGCTGCTTTTGCTTCTGCTGTCATTTTCAATTTCACCTCCTTCAGACCAGTCCACTGGCCATATCATGATTTACCCAAGCCCTGTAATACGGTCCTATCGTAGTCGGGGCATTGTATAACGTTGCTAACAGGTACTGTCTGATATTTCGTACCATCGATGTGTTCTCATGCAAACAGTGAAGAACATAAGTGATATGCGATGAAGTAAGCTTCATGAGCTTTCCTCGTACAACTTCAATCGGTATCTCTGATCCGCTAATCCATACAGAGCTTCTGGTAGTAGAGCAGGTCTCAACAAGAATATCCAGGATCCCATTGATCGTGTCCTTCTCGTCTGGCTCATCCTGGATCAGATACTCAATTTCAAGCTGTTTCATGAAATAATTCCTGTATGCGGTATAGTTAGCTCGCATCGCATCGCTTCTCATCTCCTGATAAGATGAGATAGGATTAGTATTACTCAAATCAGTATTGTTATTATTAGTATTACTTCCGTGTACTTCTGACATTTCAGCAGATGTATTTTCTACACGTCCAGAAGTGTCATTTTTACATTTCTGTGGATGTACATTTGACATTTCTGCAGCTTCCCCTGCCAAGTTATCCACAGGAGCATTGCTTTCCGTGTGAACAACTCCACAATCCTGCTGGTCCTTTGTGAAGAAATTCTTCACATAGATCAGATTGGGCTTGCCGAGCCCCTGGCGTTTCTTTTCCACCAGAGATACCTTCTTCTCAAGCTCTGACAGCATGGTAACTGCCTTCTTGTTACTGCAGTTCATCTCCTTCATGATCTGCTCGATGGTGTAGATGATATAAACATGATTGTTCTCATCCACCCAGCCATTTTTAAGAGATAAAGAAACACGGTCGAGCAGAATTCCGTAGAGGAGCTTGGCCTCCATGGAAAGATTACGGAACTGGTCGCCTGTGATCAGTAGCTTTGGTATCCGGAAAAAGGCATACTGCTCAGCCTCTCCGGGAGTAAAGTAGTCATAGCTCATACCTGTTCACCACCTTTGGGCTTCTCGAAGTATTCCTTCTTGAGTGGATGCTTACGGAAGATTTCTCGGTCAAGACCATATTTGCAGGTTACATAGGCACAGCTTCGAAAGCGGAAGCGGGGCTGATAGTATTCACATTCACTGCAGGTCCTTGGTACCTTCTGCTTTCCCTTATCGAATCCGGGAACTCGCTTCATCAGCTTCTCATAATGTCTGAGTCTTCGTCGTTCTGCACTTAAATTGCCCTTCTTCATGCCTGTTTTCCCCCTTTGCTGCTGAGCTGCCGGATACAGAATCCGACACATGGTCTTATCTTTCCAAATGAACAGTTATCACAGATGCTTGGCTTCTTCGGCGGAGCCTCCATCAGGTAATAGCAATTTGAATTGCCACCAAGAGTGCATCTATTTTTCTTCTCGACCCAGAAGAAGCACTGGCTGCACTCTGTAGGTTTCTCCCGGGCATATCGTGGGCCCGTTCCTTTTTTCGATTCTTTCTTCATGATTCTCCTCCGTGAAAACAAAAAAGGAGCATCTGATTTCTGCTTTCACACAGTTACCAGATGCTCCTTGATGAGCTATTATGTAATTAGATTTTTGCCTGTCATATCCTGATCCAGGTCTTTCATATCGTGTAAATCATGGCAATTATCGGGACAATTCACCTACTTTTGAGGATGGATGGAGCTTACCACCGTCTCGAAGCATTCTTACTAACACCTCTGAAAACGAACAGTATTTTTCCACCAGTCAGTTCCAACACCTACCCATTTAGCACCTTTTTGAGCTCTTCAAAAATTCAAATTAGCTGGAGGCTATTTTTGATTAGCAAGAATTGCTCATTTTTTGCTAATAA
>JAUNAE010000270.1:3360-5220 GCA_030527765.1 Eubacteriales bacterium | reverse complement strand
GAATCCAACTTAATTTTCAAAAAAAATTGTCTTGACAATGGGGTGCACTTTAATGTGCATGGGGCAGTTAATTATGAAAAGGCACTGGAAATGTTCAATACATGGATTGGTCCTGGTAGAAATCGAATTTATAGCTGGAGCGACACCGATTTAAGACAGATTGTTGCAGAGTGCGAATATAAGGATGTGGATTATCCGACGAATATTACTCGATGGTTAGATTTTCAGGTGTTGTTTCCGCGGTTGATGGGATTGAATCAGGATGTATTGATGTCGCTTCATGATGCAGCTAACTGGTATGGCGCTGAAATGGATTGTAAATCAGCACATAGAGCACTTTATGATGCGGAAGTGACAACAGAATTGGTCAGAGGTGTGTTAACTGGTGAATACAAAGAAGTAGCCAGAAACATTCATCAATACTACAGACCTGCGAATAAATCAGATGAACAGTGTGATAAAGGCACTTGTTTGGGTGATCTGTTTGGCGATATTTTCCGCGAGTTGATGCAGGATAAACAAACAGAATTTTCAAGATAAAAGATTCGGGAAAATCCTGAGACCAGCGATTAGTTAAATGTAAGGTACAAAAACCTGATAAATATTCAGACAACGTTAAAGGAGAAAAAAGATGAGAACTAATAAAGTTTATAATTACCGCGAATTTGCAAAGATCCTTCAGAACAATGATTTTGTTATCAAGAGATATAGTGGGGATCATACAATCTTTGTTCGAGATGGAAGACATGTTTCTGTTGCTAGAAATCTGAACAGAATGATTTGTGAACGGTTAATTAAAGAAAATAACCTGGTATTATCCTGAAAATTGTTACGGGAAAATCTTTAAAAGATCGACTGGTTAAGTAAAGGTGCATGACACCAGAAATATGGAGGAAGACAAAATGCGTAAAAAAGAATACTCTATTGAGCTTGCAAATGTTGTAAAAGAATGCTTGGACAAGGACAAGTGGCATTATTCATTCAATGAGGGTTCCGGTGTTTTTGAATTTGGACTGAGAACTAAAAGCAAAATTCAGAAGATTAATTACCTGGTAGATGTGGATGATGATGAAATTATTGTATATGGATTTTGCCCGATCGGAGCTGATCGAGATGATCCTGAGATGATGGCTCAGATGGCAGAATTTCTGTGCAGAGCAAACTACGGTCTCAGAAACGGCTGTTTTGAGTTCGATTTTAGAGATGGTGAAGTGAGATTTAGAAGTTTTATTGATTGTGAGGGTGTTGTACCACCAATTGAAGTGGTCAAGAACAGCATCTATTGGACGTCAGCAATGTTTAAACGCTATGCCCCTGGTATCACAGACATTATCTTTGCTGGAAGTTCTGCCAAAAAGGCTATCGATAAATGTGAAAAATCTCCAGAAGAAGAACTTCGCTCTATGGTTAGCGAAGCTCTGGGAGAATCTTTAGATGGAACAAGTGTAGATGAAATGCTTTCTCGTCTGGCAGCACATCTGGGTATTTCTGATGATGACGAAGATACTACGACAGAAGAGAGTGGCGATAGTGCCGAAACATCAACATCAGAGGACGCAGTTGCATAAAGAGGGCACCTGTAGCTTGGGTTAGATAGATTATCTGCGAAGTAGCTCCGGTCCGAAGCCGGATCGGGGCTGCTGAAAAAAAGAGTCGGGAAAACAATCACAACAACGATTAAATAAGCAAAGGTGCAGAGCACCAGAAAAACAGGAGGAAAAAACAATGCTTAAGAAGATGAATGAACAGGAAAAGAGACAGGCAAATGGTGGTAGTGCTTACTGCCTGGTATGTAACTATGGCAAATATGCGAACTACAGTGACTGGAAGGTCATGGGACATATCGCAGCGAAGCATCCT
>JAUNAE010000270.1:0-3260 GCA_030527765.1 Eubacteriales bacterium | reverse complement strand
AAGATTCGGGAAAACAATCACAACAACGATTAAATAAGCAAAGGTGCAGAGCACCAGAAAAACAGGAGGAAAAAACAATGCTTAAGAAGATGAATGAACAGGAAAAGAGACAGGCAAATGGTGGTGGAGCGTACTGTAAAGTTTGTGGATATGGTTACTACAACAACTATTCAAAGGTAAAGGTGTGGGGACATATCGTAGCGAAGCATCCTGCAGCAGTACTTAGAGGCATGGGGCAGTTGATCTTCGGTTAATGTCAGGAAGGCGGTTCCGGTCTGAAGCCGGATCGGGGCTGCTGAAAAAAGATTCGGGAAAACAATCACAACAACGATTAAATAAGCAAAGGTGCAGAGCACCGGAAAAACAGGAGGAAAATACAATGCTTAAGAAGATGAACGAACAGGAAAAGAGACAGGCAAATGGTGGTAGCGTAGCAGCGCTGATCATTGCGGGAATGGCAATCGCAGCACCGTATGCAAATGTGGCATGGAACATTGGTCAGGGTCTTGGTCAGATGATCGTGAACCGCCGCAAGTAATCCAGCCAGATAGGTCATGATGAAGGACCTGGTTCTGGATACAGGATCAGGTCCGGAAAAACTACAACCGGATTCGGGAAAAGAACCGGATCAACGATTAAATAAGCAAAGGTGCAGAGCACCGGAAAAACAGGAGGAAAATACAATGCTTAAGAAGATGAATGAACAGGAAAAGAGACAGACAAATGGTGGTAGCGTAGCAGCACTGATCATTGCAGGAATGGCAATCGCAGGACCTTTCGCTGACGGAGCTTGGAATCTTGGTCAGAAACTTGGCCAGATGATTGTTAATCGTCGAAAGTAAGAGGAATATCCTGAATATGGAAAGTCGGTAATTTGAAGAATATCACACAAAAATGACCGGCGGAAGAAGATCAAGCAGAAAAAACTGTTTGATCTTCTTTTTTTGTCGGGAAAAAGTAATATCCACCGATTGTATATATGTAATCAACAATGAGATGATTGGAGGACATTACAATGAAGAAGATGAAGCTGATCAAGCAGCATGACGAGAAAGATTGTGGTGCAGCATGTCTGGCAATGATTTTAGAATATTATGGGAAAAAGATACCGCTGGCGAAGGTGAGAGAAGCTATCAAGGTTGATCAGTATGGTGCTAACGTATATGGAATGCTTGACGGTGGTAAGAAATATTCCCTTAACGGTGAAGGGCTTGAGGGGCTTCCGGAAGAGGTTTGGGAGGCATTTTTGACAAGACAGGTGAAGATGCCTGCAGTTGTAAGAATTCTTAATGAAAGTGGATATGAGCACTTTGTAGTTGTAAAGTCCATTTCTAAGAACAGTATTCTTCTGTATGACCCTGACCAGGGCAAGGTGAAAATGAAAAAAGATAAGTTTACGGGTTGTTGCTTGGGACAAGTTATTGAATTTTCACCTGATGAGGATTTTGTTAAAGAAAACCTGCAAAAAGGAGAACTGAACAGATTTTTAAATATGATTTTATGTCAGAAGAAACTTCTTCTCGGAATTGCGGTTCTTTCTATGTTTGTTACAGGGATAGGCTTGGCAGGATCTTTCATCTTCCAATATATTATCGATTCTGGGCTGGGAAGTGTAGATAATACAAGTACAATGTCAGACTGGCTTGCCAATTTTGGTACAGTTCTGTTTGGATTGATGGTGTTATATGTGTTCCGTACCTGCTTTCAAATGTCCAGAGGAAAACTCCTGACAGTGATGAGTAAAAACATCGATTTGTCACTTATGCTTGGTTATTACGATCATGTGTCGGGTCTTCCGCTAGAGTTTTTTGAGACTAGAAAAAATGGCGAAATCACAAGTCGTTTTAATGATGCTGGCAAAATTAGAGATGCGTTATCGAATGCGACACTGACTGTGATGATTGATGTGGTGATGGTTATCGCTTGCGGTATCATTCTCGCCAAAGAATCATTCTTGTTATTTGGTATCTCAATGATTGTTTTTGCCGGATATGCCGTAATCTCTATTCTTTATATTAAACCGCTCGATAAAGTGAATCGAAAAATTATGGAGAAAAACGCTCTCTTTAGCTCATACGTTAAAGAAAGTGTTGATGGAATGGAGACTGTGAAAGCAGCTCAGGCAGAAGATGCGACAAAGAAGAAAACAAATGCTCTGTTCCAGTCGTTTATGGATCATGCAGTTGATGGTTCAATACTGTCACTGAAAAAGGATACGATGATTTAGGCCTTAACATCTATCGGAACCTTAGTTATTCTGTGGTTTGGTGTTATTAGTGTTATAAATGGAAACATGACAATTGGCTCCTTGATTACTTTTAATACGCTGCTGTCTTATTTTTTAAGTCCAGTTCAGAGCATGGTTGAACTTCAGGGAAATATCCAGTCTGCTATTGTTGCAGCAGATAGACTCAACGATGTCTTGGCATTATCCGTTGAAAGCTATTCGGGAGAAGAGTTAGCCAGAAACATCGAGACTATTGAGTTTAAAGACATTGATTTCCGTTATGGGAACCGTGAGCTGGTGTTGAATAAGTTTTGCTTGGACTTTAAAGGTGGGGAAAAAGTTGCTTTTGTAGGCGAGAGTGGTTCGGGTAAGTCAACACTGGTTAAACTTTTGATGGGTATGTATTCCACTGAATCAGGAGAAGTTCTGATCAATGGAGTTCCTATTCATGAATTGTCCATCCGTTCTCTTCGTGAGAAAACCGCATATGTATCGCAGAATACATTCATGTTTTCAGGATCTATTCGTGAGAATTTGCTTCTTGGCATCGATAAGGAAAATTGTCCAGCTGACGATAAAATATATAATGTGTTAGCAGCTTGCTGTTGCTCATTTGTGTTTGATATGCCTTTTGGTATCGATTCTACACTTGAAGAAAACGGTGCAAACTTATCCGGTGGTCAGAAACAGCGCTTAGCAATTGCAAGAGCGATATTAAGGAATCCAAGTATTCTCATTTTGGATGAGGCAACAAGTGCGCTTGATACTATTACAGAGTGCAAAATTCAGCGTGCTATCAGCGAAATGCTTCCGGATGCCACAGTGGTCATGGTAGCTCATAGATTAAGCACTGTGAAAAATTGCGATAGAATCGCTGTTGTCGAAAATGGAAGCGTATCTGAATGTGGTAATCACAGCGAACTTCTTATGCGTAATGGGGTGTATTCAGAACTTTGGAAGCGTCAGTATGGCGAATAGATAAGGTGCGAAGCAGTAAACTTGGGTGCTGGTTTTTAAACTGGCACTCAAGTAT